>NZ_JBBMEO010000003.1:0-224541 GCF_040096515.1 Faecalibacterium tardum
TTGTTGGGGCAGCGGCCAGCAAGACGCGCGTGCCGCCCAAGGCACGATGCGGATGCTGGGTGCCGCAACCCGGAAGAAGCGGAAGCCATTCCAAATCGTTTTGCCTGTCCAACCCGCACCCCATTTGCAAATTAAATTTGCATCTTTTTTGCGTTTTACGGCGATTTTCAGCAATTTTGCGGGGATGTAAAAAACTTTGCGGATTTTGCTTGACAGGGGGCTGTCTGCGTGTTATCATGAACACATGAACAGATGCTCATATATCGAAACGAAGGGAGAGGACAGCATGACCGGGCTAGAACAGACCGCGCCGGAAAAGGAAAAACAGCCGGTGGAGATGCCGGACGATGAGGTGCTGTACGAACTGGCAGACCTGTTCCGCGTGTTCGGCGATTCCACCCGCATCAAAATTCTGTACGCCTTGCACGACAGCGAACTTTGCGTGCAGGATATCGCGGACGCCGTGCAGCTGAGCCAGTCTGCCGTCAGCCACCAGCTGCGGGTGCTCAAAGACTCCAAGCTTGTGCGCTTCCGGCGGGAGGGCAAAACTGTTTTCTACGCACTGGACGATGACCATGTGCGCAGCATCCTTTCCATGGGGATGGACCATATCGAAGAATGACCGGGCACACGCCCGCACAAAAAGAAAGGCTGGTACTTATTATGAAAAAGACCTACAAGATCGAAGTGGACTGCGCCAACTGCGCCCAGAAGATGGAGGATGCCGCCAACACCGTAGCCGGTGTGGAAAAGGCGACCGTCAGCTTTATGACCCAGAAGATGAAGGTGGAGTTTGCCGAGGGTGCCGACCCCCACGCCACCATGGAGAATGTGCTGTCTGCCTGCAAGAAGGTAGAGGACGACTGCGAGATCTTTGATATCTGATGTGCGGCAAAGCTCTCCCGGTCGGTACGGACTGGGGGAGTTTTTCCGTGGAAAAATCCGCTACTTTTCAACAATTTCCACCGGGTTTTCAACAGATTTCGTGAGGAAAACAAAAAAGAAGCGTGGAAAAGTGCTTTTCTGCCGGAAAACTGTGTGGAAAACCCGGGTAAAACTGTGGAATACCCATTTTTTGCCGAAAAACTTGTGGAAAACCACCCGTTTTTCATCCGCTGCACCGCAAAATGAGGAGCGTTGCTTATGAACAAGAAACAAAAAAAGACCCTTGAGCGGATCCTGATCGCCGTGGCGCTGGTGATCGTGCTCAAGCTTTTGCCCGCCTTGCCCATGCCGGTGGAGCTGGCGCTCTACTGCATCCCCTACCTTGTGGTGGGCTGGGACGTGCTGCGCAAGGCGCTGAAGGGTATCAAGAACCGTCAGCCCTTTGACGAGTGCTTTCTGATGGCAGTGGCCACCGTGGGCGCGTTTGCGCTGGGCGACTATGTGGAGGGCTGCGCCGTTATCATCTTCTACCAGATCGGCGAGCTGTTCCAGAGCGTTGCCGTGGGCAAAAGCCGCCAGAGCATTGCCAGCCTGATGGACATTCGCCCGGACTACGCCAACATCGAGGGCGAGGACGGCAAGCTGGAACAGGTGGACCCCGATGAGGTCGAGGTGGGCACCGTCATCGTGGTGCAGCCCGGCGAGCGGGTGCCTATCGATGGCGTCATCGTGGAGGGCGCTTCTGCCCTGAACACCGCCGCCCTGACCGGCGAAAGCCTGCCCCGGGACGTGAACGCCGGGGACGAGGTCATCAGCGGCTGCGTGAACATGACCGGCCTGCTGAAGGTGCGCACCACCAAGGAATTTGGCGAGTCCACTGTCTCTAAGATTCTCGACCTTGTGGAAAATTCCAGCATGAAAAAAGCCCGGGCAGAAAACTTTATCACCCGCTTTGCCCGGGTGTACACCCCCGCTGTCTGCTACGGCGCACTGGCGCTGGCGCTTCTGCCGCCGGTGGTGCTGCTGCTCATGGGACAGCCCGCCCGCTTTGGCGACTGGGTCTACCGCGCCCTGACCTTCCTTGTCATCAGCTGCCCGTGCGCGCTGGTCATCTCCATCCCGCTGAGCTTTTTCGGCGGCATCGGCGGTGCTTCTGCCTGCGGCATCCTGATCAAAGGCTCTACTTATCTGGAAGAGCTTGCCAACACCGGCGTTGTGGTGTTCGATAAGACCGGCACCCTGACGCAGGGCACCTTTAAGGTCACCGGCATCCACCCCGCCGAGGGCGTGACCGACACCGCACTGGTGGAAGCCGCTGCGCTGGCGGAAAGCTGGTCCAAGCACCCCATCTCCCTGAGCATCAAAGCCGCCTACGGCAAGCCCATCGACGCCGCCCGGGTCACGGACGTGCAGGAGCTTGGCGGTCATGGCGTGACCGCGAAGGTGGACGGCAAGACCGTTGCCGCCGGTAACGCCCGCCTGATGGAAAAGCTGGGCATCACCGTGCCCGCCGTGGAGGGCGTGGGCACCATCGTGCACGTTGCCGTGGAGGGCAACTACGCGGGCTATCTGCTGATTGCGGACGTGGTAAAACCCCACAGCGCCGATGCCATCCGCGCCCTGAAAGCCTCCGGTGTGCGCAAGACGGTCATGCTGACCGGCGATGCACAGCCGGTGGCACAGGCGGTAGCGCAGCAGCTGGGTCTGGACGAGTACCACGCCGGTCTTTTGCCCGGCGACAAGGTAGACCAGATCGAAAAGCTGCTTGCCGCAAAGCAGCCTAAAGAAAACCTTGCCTTTGTGGGTGACGGCATCAACGACGCACCGGTGCTGTCCCGCGCAGACGTGGGCATCGCCATGGGTGCGCTGGGCTCGGACGCCGCCATCGAGGCGGCAGACGTGGTGCTGATGGATGACGACCCTGCCAAGATCGCGCTGGCGATGCGCATCGCCCGCCGCACCCTGCGCATCGTGCACCAGAACATCGTGTTCGCGCTGGGCATCAAGGCGCTGTGCCTGCTGCTGGGTGCACTGGGTATTGCCGGAATGTGGGCAGCTATCTTTGCAGACGTGGGCGTGATGGTCATTGCCGTGCTCAACGCCACCCGTGCCCTGTATACCAAAGACCTGACCAAAAACTGACATAAATGCAAAACAGCCAGACCGGCACTGCCGGTCTGGCTGTTGTTTTACATATGGAAATCAATTTTTCGAATAATGGCTTCCCCCGGACGGGGGAAGCTGTCACCGCAGGTGACTGATGAGGGCGCAGGCAAGCAGCAGTCCGCCTTAAATACCCCTCATCCGGCGCTACGCGCCACCTTCCCCCCAAGGGGTGAAGGCTTTTGCTCCGGGTCAAGCTGCAAAAGCTGATTTCTATGATTTTTACAGCTTTTCCACCATCGCTGCCACGATCTTGGTGGCGGTGGCGACATACTCGCTGATGCTGAACTTCTTCACCACCAGAACTTCGTGGCCGTCCTCGTCGGCGTTGTCGCTCATGGCGCGCAGAATGACGCAGGGCACGCCGTTCTTGGCGGCGATCTGGCTTACCGCCGCGCCCTCCATCTCCACGCAGTCCGGGGCGCACTTGGCCTCAATGGCGGCCTTCGTCTCGCTGTCGCCCACGAACAAATCGCCGGTGGCGATCTTGCCCACCAGTGCCTTTACCCCGGCTTCGGCGCAGGCAGCTTCGGCAGCGGCGATCAGTTCCGGGTCGCCAGAGTATTCCTTCAGGAACGGCGGGTTCTGGCAGATCATATCCAGCTGGGCGTCGTGGTACAGCACCGTTTTGCCGATGACCACATCCCCGATGCCGATCTTGCTGGTCATGTTGCCTGCAATGCCGGAGAAGATGATCTTCTCCGCGCCGAACTTGGTAATGAGCACCTGCGTGGTAGCGGCGGCGTTGGCCTTGCCCATACCGGCGCAGCACACCACCACCTGCTTGCCGGCCAGCGTACCCTTGTGGTACTCCACGCCGCCGTAGGGCTCAACGGTGACATTTTCCAGCTTTGCACACAGCTGGTCTACTTCATCGGGCATAGCGCCCATAATACCCAAGATCATGGTAAGCTCCTTTTACGATCAAAAATGGCCGCCGCGTGCGCTTTGGCCATATTCAGAGGAATGATTCTTTTTAATTCAGGAACCCGAACCGCCTGCGGAGCTTGTCGGGGTAAAACCCCTCCATCTGCTTACGCAGACCGCTCTGCCACTTAAAAGCCCCACTGGGGCTTTCATTGCTGCGCAAACGCGGGCATTTCGGGTTCCACTTTTCACGGGAAGGACTTTAAACATTAAACAGGAACTCGATGACATCGCCATCGTGCACAACATACTCCTTGCCCTCGGTGCGCTGCAGGCCCTTGGCCTTGACGGCGGCGTAGTCGAAGTTGTTGGCTTCCAGATCGTTATAGCCGATGACACTGGCGCGGATGAAGCCGCGCTCGAAGTCGCTGTGGATCTTACCGGCAGCCTGCGGAGCCTTGGTGCCCTTGCGGATGGTCCATGCGCGGCACTCCTTCTTGCCGTCGGTCAGGAAGGAGATCAGACCCAGCAGGTCGTAGCTGGCGGTGATCAGGTTGTCCAGACCGCTGGCCTCGATGCCCATCTCGGCAAGGAACGCCTTCTTTTCCTCGGGGCTGTAATCCGCGATATCCTCCTCGGTCTTGGCGCAGATGGGGATGTAGCGGGCACCCTCCTCCTTGGCGCGGGCAGCCACCAGCGGGACGTACTTGTTGTTCTCGATGCCTTCCATCAGGTCGTCCTCGCCCACGTTGCAGGCGTACAGCACCGGCTTTGCGCTCAGCAGACCCATCTCGTGCAGAACGGTCTGCTGCTCGGTGTCGGCGGGGTCAAAATCGAAGCTGCGGGCGGGCTTGCCGGTGCTCAGATGGTCGGCCAGCTGCTGCAGCCATGCGGCCTCGGCGGCAGCGCCCTTGTTGTTGCCGCTCTTGGCAGCCTTTGCCATGCGGCCTGCGCGGTTCTGCACCACCTCAAGGTCGGAGAGAATCAGCTCGTAGTCGATGGCTTCAATGTCGGCAATGGGGTCCACGGCCTCGGCCTTGGTCACGTCCTCCACCACATGGATGATGTTGTCATCGTCAAAGCAGCGCACAACGTGCACAATGGCGTCGCACTCGCGGATATGGCCAAGGAACTTGTTGCCAAGGCCTGCGCCCTGACTTGCGCCCTTCACAAGACCGGCAATGTCCACGAACTCCACGATGGCGGGGGTTTTTTTGTTGGTCTGCCAGATCTCGGCCAGCTTGTCCAGCCGCTTGTCCGGCACCGCCACGATGCCGGAGTTCGGCTCGATGGTGCAGAAGGGATAGTTTGCAGCCTCCGCGTTTTTGGTGGAGGTGATGGCGTTGAACAGAGTGGACTTGCCCACGTTGGGCAGGCCGACGATACCTAACTTCATATAAAATACGCTCCTTACACGTTTTTTGGCATAACGATACATCTACCATTATACGCGATGAACCCCGCCAGCGCAAGGGGGCGGGGCTATCTTGAATAAGGAATCCTGAAATAATCTAGGACGGCTTTGAACTGATCCTGCGCGGTCAGGCAGGTGTCCAGCAGATACCCGCGTTCGGTTTTCCACTCGTGTAGCCCCCGATAGTAGAATAGCTTGAGGTCATCCGTGATAATAAACGGCACGATGTTGTTCCGCAGGCACTCCTTGAAGAGTAGAAGCCGCCCAACACGGCCATTTCCATCCTGAAACGGATGGATGGATTCAAAGGCATAGTGGAATTCCAGCAGGTCTTCCAGCGACTTGGCAGAATTTTGATTGTACGCAGATAAGAGCTCTTTCATCTGTGGGGCAACCAGTTCCGGTGCGGTGGTGCTTCTGCCGCCGACCTCGTTCGGGAGCTTTTTATATTCACCGACAGCAAACCAGTCTTTGCGGGAATCGCTGGTGCCGCTTTTCAGGGTAAGGTGCAGCTTTTTAATAAGCGCTTCGCTGATGGGTTTCTTCGCCTCCCGGATGACAAGGTCAATGCACTTGAAGTGATTGGCCGTTTCGACCACATCATCCACATTGACAACACCGTTCTCCATGCCGATGGTGTTGGTTTCGTAGATATACCGTGTCTGGTCATGGGTCAGGCGGCTGCCCTCAATATGGTTGGAGTTATAGGTCAGGTCGATCTGGATTTTGTGGTAGATGCCGCCCTTGACCTGCCCGGTCATCTCGTTCTGCAAAACATCCAGCAGGGTACGGGGCACTTCCGGCTTTTTGTTGGTGCGCGCCGGGCGCTTTGCATCCTGTGGAATGTTCCACGTCTTGCCGGTAAGCACTGCGCCCGGAATCTTGCCGGTAGCACAGTAGTTGCGGACAGTCCGTTCTGAAATATTCCATAATTTTGCCGTATCAGCGACAGAATGGTACTTCATGAAAACACCTCCCAGTAAAACAATTATACCATTTTATCGGCAAGAAATCAAATTTCGGAGGTTTCATTGTGAGCGTTTCTTGCCGATAGCGCGGCTGCGTAAGGTGTACCCTAGGCAGAAATGTGAAAAAAAACTACACTTCCTTCTTTATTTTGTCATAACTGTCCCGTATAATAGAAAGGAAAGAGCCTGTCAAAACGCCCGGAAGGGCTGAAGATACAGCAAAAACCTGCATAAAAGGGGAGGAAAACTTATGGCAAACGAAAAGATCCTTGTGGTGGATGACGATGCCAACATCTGCGAGCTGCTGCGGCTGTACCTGACCAAGGAGGGCTATCAGGTCACTGTGGCCAACGATGGCGAAGAAGGACTGGAAAAGTTCAACGCGGTCAAGCCGGACATGGTGCTGCTGGACGTGATGATGCCCCGCATGGACGGTCTTGAGGTCTGCCGCCGCATCCGCAAGGCGGGCAACACCCCGGTAATGATGCTTACCGCCAAAGGCGAGACCTTTGACAAGGTGCTGGGCTTGGAGCTTGGCGCAGACGATTACATGGTAAAGCCCTTTGACGCCAAGGAAGTGGTGGCCCGCATCAAGGCGGTGCTGCGCCGCTGCCAGACTACCTCCGCTGCCGCCGAGAGCACCGAGGGCGTCATCGAGTTCGACAACCTCCGTCTGGATATGAACAGCTACGAGCTGCGGGTCAAGGGCAAGGTGGTGGAAGCTCCCCCCAAGGAGCTGGAACTGCTGAATTGTCTGGCCTCCCACCCCAACCGCGTGTACACCCGCGACCAGCTGCTGGACGAGGTGTGGGGCTTTGAGTACTACGGCGACAGCCGCACCATTGACGTCCACGTCAAGCGCCTGCGCGAAAAGCTGGCCGGGGCTTCTGATAAGTGGGAGCTGAAAACCGTCTGGGGCGTGGGCTATAAGTTCGAGGTGCGTCAGTAATGCGTAAAAGTATCTCCACGGCCTTTTTCTCCATGGTGTCCACCCTGATGGTGCTGGGCATCGTGTTGATGGGCTGCTCGGAGTGGTTGCTGTTCAAAAATTATTTTGCGAAGGATCGCTACGAAACGCTGGATCAGGTGGTAAACGTTGCCAAGCGCACCGCAGAGTATCTGGTAAACAGCGAGACCATGCCACAGGGCGCAGAGCTGGACGCGCTGAACACCAAGCTGGAGATCATCGGCGAGAGCGCCGAGGCGTATCTGTTTTTCACCGACCGGCAGGGCAATGTGCTCATTGCCTCCGACCCGGCAAAGCTTACCACCGACACTGTGCCGCTGGATATCTGCCAGCGCGCCAATGCAGTGGCTGACCCGGACGCCCGGCACTACCATGCTTTCGGCGATTTGGGCGGCGCCCTGACCGAAAAAAGCTATATCGCGGCGGTGGAGACCATCGACGACCAGAGCCTGTTCAGCGGCTGGCTGTTTTTGTGCTCCTCCGGCGCGCAGCTCACCGATTTCAAGCAGCAGTTCTGGTCCAACTTTCTCATGTCTGCCTGCGTGATGCTGCTGTGCGCCAGCGTGCTGACCCGCCTGTTGATGCGTCAGCTCACCGACCCGCTGCAAAAGGTCACCGATGCCGCCCAGCGCTTTGGCGGCGGCGACCTCTCCGTCCGCGTGGAGGGCGTGGAGGGCGATGGCGAGGTGGCAGACCTTGCCCGCACCTTTAACCAGATGGCGGAGAATATCCAGTCCAATGATAACTCCCGGGGGCAGTTCATGGGCAACATCGCCCACGAGCTGCGCACCCCCATGACCACCATCAAGGGCTTTGTGGACGGCATTCTGGACGGCACCATCCCGCCCGAGATGCAGAACCACTATTTGCAGCTGGTCAGCGAGGAGACTGGACGCCTTGCGCGGCTCATCCAGAATATGCTGGATCTCTCCAAACTGGAAAGCGGAGAGTATCAGGTGAACGCCCGGATGTTCAACATCTGGGAGACCCTGACCGGCGTGGCACTGGCGGCAGAGCAGCGCATCAATGATGGCATGATCGAGCTGGAAGGCCTGACCATGGACGAAAAGGTGCTGGTCTACGCAGACCCCGACCTGATCCATCAGGTGGCGTATAACCTGCTGGACAACGCCATCAAGTTCACCCCGGCGGGCGGCACCATCCGCTTCAGCGTGGAAAAGCTTGGCCCCGAGGCCGAGATCTCCATCTGGAACTCCGGGCAGGGCATCAGCCCGGAGGCGCTGCCCTATGTGTTCGAGCGGTTCTACAAGGAGGATCGCTCCCGCGGCCTGCACGCCCGTGGCTCCGGCCTTGGACTGAACATCTGCAAGGTGCTGGTCAATCTGTCCGGCGGGCAGATCCGCGTGGAGAGCCAGCAGGGCGAGTGGTGCCGCTTTGTGTTCACCCTGCCCACCTGTTCCCCTAATCCCGGCGGCATGAAGCGCCTGCCGGACGCCGCCGGTCAGCCCGGCGCAGTAGAGGACCCCGCCAGCATGAAGCCGGTAGAATAAGACCCCGCAGCCAGACTGCCCCGCCCGGGTGGTCTGGCTGCTTTGGCGTTGTTGGAATAAAAATTCTGCTTACCGCTGTGACCCCCTCTTGTGAAAATGCGTTTGGAGCACTCCGCAGAGTGCGACAAACGCGGAATTAAAAATCTATTTTCCGCTGAATATGGCCAGAGCAACGCGGAGGCCATTCCAAATCGTCCTGCTTCAAAGAAAGCTGCTGCAAAATGGCAAGCCTTCGGCGGCAGCTGCGCGGCACATGGAGATGCTGCCGCGCAATGGACTTTTTGCGCCATTTACGACTTTTCGGTGAAAAAAACGGCTGCGGGTTTGATTTTTTGGCCGTTTTCATGTAAACTAAAAGATAACCATGCCCGCGTATTTTTTGCCCGGCAGAACCCTGCAAAACGCGCAACGCATGGGATAAAAATTGCTAAAAATAACGGAGCGTAATGAAATATTATGGCCATCGTAAGTCCTTCGATTCTTTCTGCTGATTTTGGCAAGCTGGGTGCAGACTGCCGCATGGTGCTGGACGCCGGCGCACAGATGCTGCACTACGACGTGATGGACGGGCATTTTGTGCCCAACATCAGCTTTGGCGTGCCGGTGCTCAAAAGCCTGCACAAGGCGCTGCCGGATGCCTTCTACGACGTGCATCTGATGATCAGCCACCCGCTGCAATACGCCGAGCCCTTCATCAAGGCCGGTGCGACCCTGTATAACTTCCATCTGGAGTGCGAAGATGATATTCAGGCCACCATTGACGCCGTGCGTGCGCTGGGCTGCAAGGTGGGTCTGACCATCAAGCCCGGTACCCCGGCCGAGGCGCTGGCACCGTGGCTGGAGCAGCTGGATCTGGTGCTGGTGATGAGCGTGGAGCCCGGCTTCGGCGGGCAAAAGTTCATGCCCTCGGCGCTGGATAAGCTGCGCTGGCTCAAGGCAGAGCGGGAAGCACGCGGTCTTTCCTACCTGTTGGAGGTGGACGGCGGCGTGGATGCCGCCACCGCACCCCTGTGCGTAGAAGCCGGTGCCGACGTGCTGGTGGCGGGCAGTGCCGTGTTCGGCGCTGCCGACCCCGCTGCGGCTGTGGGCGCACTGGCCAGCCTGTAAGGAGGGCTGTATATGGATGAAGCTTTGATCCAAGAGCAGGAACGACAGCTGCAAAAGACCGGCCGGTACTACGAGCACGTTTTCTGGCTGTGTGTGCCGCTGCTGTGCATGGCCTGCTATTTCTACGGCGCACGTCCGCTGCTGCTGTGCGGCATCGCCCTGCTTACCGGCAACCTGTGCGACCGTCTGGTGGCGCTGCTGCGCCATCGGGTGTACACCAATAAAGATCTCTCCAACGAGAGCTTCAGCCTGATTATCGCCCTGCTCATGCCCGCCACCGTGGACATCTATGTGCTGGTGGTGGCAGTGCTGGCGGGCGTGCTCATCGGCAAGGAGGTCTTTGGCGGCTACGGCAGCTACCCCTTTAACCCCGCTGCCGTGGGCTACGCCGTGGCGGCGGTATCGTGGCCGGAGCAGGTGGTGCGCTACCCGCAGCCCTATACGCCGCTGCCCCTGTGGAACGCCTCTGCCGTGCCGGTGAGCAGCACCATTGAGGATACCCTGCGCAGCGGCGGTATCCTGAACCTGAACTCTCTCGCCGTTGCGCTGGGCGAGTTTGCCGCCCCCATGGGCACCGGCGCAGCGCTGGTCATTCTGGCCTGCGGCCTTGTGCTGTGGACCCAGAAGGACGTGCACATCGGCGCATCAGCGAGCTTTCTCATCACCTGCGGGCTCATCGCTTTCTTCTTCCCGCGGCAGGTGGGTCTGGCAGACAGCACCCTCTTCAGCAGCCTGATGCCCCGCTTGCAGGGCATCCGGGACGAGCTGCACACGGGTGCAATGCTGTTCTGCGCGGTGTTCCTGCTCAACGAGCCATACACCTGTGCGCATCACCGGCTTGGGCGCATCCTGTACGGCGCACTGGTGGGCATCGCCACCATGGGCTTCCGCTATTTTGGCGTGTACGAGACCGGCGTCTGCTTTGCACTGCTGGCCGTCAACAGTGTGTCCGCGCTCATTGACCGCACCGAGGAGCGGCTGTACCGTCTGCTGCACCGTCTGCCGTCCGAACGAAAGGAGGCTGCGGAATGAAAAAGCGTACTGCGGAGCTGATTTTAAAAGATCCCGAAAAGTTTGCCCATCACGACCGCGTGTTCCTGAATAACCCGGTGGTCATGCAGGGCATGGGTCTGGCACCGCTGGTGGTCGTGGCTACCACCGGCCAGAACAGTCTGACGCTGGCGGCGGCGGTGGCGCTGCTGCTGGTGCCCTCCCGCGTGCTGGCCTGCCTGCTCAGCCGCCTTGTGCCCCTGCGGGATGAGGAGCCCACCCCGGAGCAGCTGCAAAAAAAGCTGCTGCCCCGTGCACTTTTGTACGCAGCCAGCGCCGCTGTGGTGTATCTGGCGGCGTATCCCATTTTGAACTTTGCGTTCGGCACCGGCCTTTTGAACCTTGGTATCTACCTGCCCATGCTGGTGGTGGAGCCGCTTTTGACCTACCGCTTCGGCCGCGTGCAGGAGACGGTGCATAAGGCTGTTTCCAAGGGCGTGCGCATCACCGTGGGCTATGCGCTGCTGCTGGTGGTGGGCATCGTGCGCGAGTGGCTCAGCCTTGGCACCGTGTTTGGTGCCCCGGTGGGGCGCTGGGCGCTGCTGCCGCTGGCTAAGATGCCGGCGGGCGGCTTTATCGTGCTGGGCATCCTGTGCGCCATCTGGCGCGCTGCCGCTGCAAAGCGCAAGGAATATCTGCAAAAGGAAGCGCGGGATACCCTGACCGTGCACTACCAGAAGGAGGCGGACCGCGAACCGTGAAGGAAGTTGTAAGCAGTTCGGCAGTGTTTTTCAGCTATGCACTGCTGGCTATTTTTGCACAGAACGCTGTCTTTACCCGTGCACTGGGCGTGTCCCGCATGGTGCAGCTGGTGGGGGACGACCGCACCAGCAGCGCGTTGTTCGGCATGATGCTGTGCATCACGCAGGTGCTGGTGGCGCCGGTGGCGTTCGTTGCTGGGCGGTTCATCGCCCCGCTGGATAACCGCGCCCAGCTGCGCCCGCTGGTGTATATCGCCAGCATTGCCGTGGTGTGTCTGGCAGAGCATCTGGTGCTGTGGCTGCTGCGCAGCCTGCCCCGCCGCGCCCAGCTGCTGCGCATCGTGCCGCTGGCCGCGCTGAACAGCGGCGTGCTGGGCACGGTGCTGGTGGCGCGCACCCAGAGCTTTACCCTTGGCGAAAGCCTTGGCTTTGGCCTTGGCAGCGGCCTTGGCTATGTGCTGGCGGTACTGCTGGTCACCGAGGCACGCCACCGCCTGCGCAGCAAAGCTATCCCCAAGGCATTCCGCGGCCTGCCCATCACGCTGGTGTATATCGGCGTGCTGGCGCTGGCAATCTATGGCTTTACCGGACATTCCGTCATCCTGTAATGCAGACAGGGAGGAAAGAATACCATGGCTAAGTATAAACGTCAGAAGGTCAAGCATTATCACCGCAGCTTTTACAGCCGGGAAATGCGCGTCAAGCGCGGCATCGGCATTGCGGTGCTGGTAGTGGCAGTGCTGGCAGCAGCATGGTTTGCCGCACCCCATGTGCTGGATTGGGCCACCCACACATGGTATACCGTGGTCAAGGACCGGGACCTCGAGGCCGAAAGCGCTTCCCGCGCCGAGGCAGCCGCCTCCTCTGCGGCGGCAAGCAGCGCTGCCGCCTCGCAGGCAGCGTCTGAACCGGAGCCGGAGGAGGAAAAGCCGCTGGACGGCAAGGCCATTACCGGCGGCAGCTGGGCAGAGCTGGATGTGACCGCCCTGACCGATGATGCCGCCATCCGCGCCGCCGCCCGGCAGCTGAAGCAGCAGGGCGCAGACTACGCCCTTGTCACCCTGAAGGACGCCGCTGGCACGGTGTACTACGCTTCCGGGGTGGCAGCTGCTGCGCAAAGCATCACGGAGAACCCGGTGGATGCGGCCAATATCGCCGCCATCCTGCGGGAAGAGGGCATCATCCCGGCGGCGCAGCTTGCCGCCTTTACCGACCCGGTGTCGGTGTACACCGACCGCAGCATGGGCGTGCACTACGACGGCAACAGCCTCTGGCTGGACAACGTCAGCGCAGCCAAGGGCGGCAAGGCATGGATGAACCCCTTTGCCGCAAGTGCGGTGCAGTATATCGGCGACCTCATTGAGGAGGTGCAGGGCATGGGCTACGAGCAGGTGGTGCTTACCGGGGTGCAGTTCCCCAACATCATCACCCGCAAGCAGGACTTCGGCGCTTCCGGCGGCAAGAGCCGGGAGGGACGCGCCGCCCAGCTGACCGCTGATATCGCCGCATGGCAGACCCGCTTTGCAGGCAGCGTGACCCTGTGGGTCAGCTACCCTGACGCACTGTGCACCGCTGCCACCGATGCCCTTGGCACCACCGGTACGTCCCTTGGCATGGAAAATCTGCTGGTCACCAGCAGTACCGAACTGGATGCGGACAGCCGCGCTGCGCTGGAGCAGGCCGCTGCCGACGCCGGTGTGCAGCACCTTGTGGTGCACGACACCGCAGCATTCCGCTGAGAAGCGGCTTTTATCGCAAGTCAAAAATTAGCGCAACATTCAAACAGCATATTTGCGATATGCAATTCAACGTTGTTGCTGTTGCATTAAAAAAGTTGAATTGCAATAAAGAGGGGAGGAAACGACTATGAAACCGACTACCTGTTTTGCACCCGCACACATCCTGCTGCCTTCGGAGCAGGTGCCGCTGGAGCAGTGGGGCTGCATCGCCTGTGACCAGTTTACCAGTGACCGCAGCTACTGGCAGCGGGCAGAAAAGACCGCTGCGGGTGCGCCCAGCACCCTGAACCTGATCCTACCGGAGGTGTATCTGGAGGACGGAGACGCCGACGCGCGGGTGGAAAAGATCCACGCCACCATGCAGGATTATGCCCAAAACGTGCTCACCCGGGCGGTGGACGGCTTTATCTATGTAGAGCGCACCGAGCAGAGCGGCCGGGTGCGGCAGGGTCTTGTAGGGCGTGTGGACTTGGAGGCTTACAGCTACCGCCGGGGCGAAAAATGTGCCGTGCGCCCCAGCGAGTGCACGGTGGAAAGCCGCATCCCGCCCCGCATGAAGGTGCGCACCGGCGCTGCGCTGGAAACGCCCCATATCATGATGCTGGCGGACGACCCGGACTGCACCCTCATCGAGCCCATTGCCGCCCACAAAGACAGCCTGCCCAAGGTGTACGAGGGCGAGTTGATGCTGGGCGGCGGCCATGTGGCAGGCTGGGCGGTGGAGGACCCCGCCCTCATTGCACAGATTGAAAATGCTCTGACCGTGCTGGGCAGTCAGGAAGAATTTGACAAGAAATACCCCGATGCCACCCGCCGCGACCCGCTGACGCTGGCTGTGGGCGACGGCAACCACTCGCTGGCCACTGCAAAAGCCTGCTGGGAGGAGCTGAAAAAGACCCTGACCCCGGAGCAGGCAGAAAACCACCCCGCCCGCTGGTGTCTGGCAGAGGTGTGCAACGTGCACTCCCCGGCTATTGAGATCGAGCCCATCCACCGGGTACTGTTCAACGTGGACTGCGCCACCGTGCTGCTGAGCCTCATTACATGGAGCGATGCCAACATGGCCGGCTGCTGCTTTGGCGGCAGCAAAAAGCAGCCCTTTACGCTGGCGGGCCCCCACATGGCCAATGTGCTCAGCTTTGAGGACCCCACCGAGCCGCTGACTGTGGGCACCATCGACGATTTTATTTCGGATTATATCGAGCGCCACCCGGAAGCAAAGGTGGACTATGTGCATGACGAGCCGGCTGTGCGCGCTTTGTGCAAGCAGGGCGCGGTGGCGTTTTTGATGCCGCCCTTCGCCAAGAGCGACCTGTTCCGCGGCGTTGTGATGGGCGGCGTGCTGCCCCGCAAGACCTTCAGCATGGGACACGCGGAGGAAAAGCGCTACTACATCGAGTGCCGGAAGATCACAGAATAATAGGAGAACCATGACATTTAAAGAACTGAATCTGTCCGCCCCGCTGCTGCGCGCTGTGCAGGAAGCGGGCTACGAGACCCCCTCGCCCATTCAGGCAGCGGCCATCCCGCCGGTGCTGGCAGGCCGGGATCTGATGGGCTGCGCCCAGACCGGCACCGGCAAGACGGCGGCTTTTGCGCTGCCCATGCTGGACCGGCTCACCGCCAATGCGCCCCGCCGCAAGGGCGCTGTCCGCGCCCTGATTTTGACCCCCACCCGGGAGCTGGCTTTGCAGATCGGCGAAAGCTTTGAAGCCTACGGCAAGTACCTGAAACTGCGCAGCACTGTCATCTTTGGCGGCGTGGGACAGGCACCGCAGGTGGAAGCGCTGAAAAAGGGCGTGGACATCCTCATCGCCTGCCCGGGACGGCTGAACGACCTGATCGGGCAGGGCTTTATCGACCTGTCCGCACTGGAAATTTTTGTGCTGGACGAGGCCGACCGGATGCTGGACATGGGTTTTGTCCATGACGTGAAAAAGGTCATTGCAAAGCTGCCCGCCCAGCGCCAGAACCTGATGTTCAGCGCCACCATGCCCGCCGAGATCGAGCAGCTGGCTGCCGGCATCCTGCACGACCCCGCCTTTGTCAAGGTGGACCCGGTGTCCAGCACCGTGGACCGCATCCAGCAGAGCCTGTACTATGTGGAAAAGGGCAACAAAAAGCTCTTGCTGCCGTGGCTCATCAAAAATTTGCAGCCGCCGGTGGTCAACGCACTGGTGTTCAGCCGCACCAAGCACGGCGCGGATAAGATCGCAAAAGACCTGACAAAGCAGGGCATCCCCGCCGCCGCCATCCACGGCAACAAGAGCCAGACTGCCCGCGTGACCGCGCTGGAGGATTTCAAGTCCGGCAAGACCCGGGTGCTGGTGGCGACCGATATCGCCGCACGCGGCATTGATATCAGCGAGCTTTCCCATGTGTTCAACTACGACCTGCCCGAGGTGCCGGAGACCTATGTGCACCGCATTGGGCGCACTGCCCGCGCCGGTGCGGACGGCACCGCCGTCAGCTTTTGCGCCCCGGAGGAGCAGGAGTATCTGGCAGGCATTGAAAAGCTGAACCGCCGCAAGATCCCGGTGGTATCCGGTCATCCGTGGGACGGCGTGCCCGCCCCGGTGCGCCCCGTGCTGCCTGTGCGCGGCAAAAAGCCCCGCCCCGAAGCGGATAAATCGGCCGAAGCGCCGAAAAAACAGGCCGAAACTGCGCCCGCAAAAGCTGCAAAGGCAGCTGCGCCCGCGCCAAAGCAGGAGCCGAAGGCCGCAAAGAACACGGTGCCTGCAAAACCGAAAAAAGAGGAAACATTGATGCAAGACAGCAACGCAAAGCGCGGGGTCCGCAACGACCGCCGCGCCAACAACCGGGGCGCAAACGCCCCTAAGGAGGCGGCAGCGCCCCGCGCCCGCCGCGAGAATGCCGCCCCCGCCCGGGGCAGCAACGCCCAGCCCAAGTTTGACCCCCATTTTGTCAGCGCCCCGGAGGCTACTCCGCTGCGCCCGGCACGCAAGACTCCTGCTGCACCGGCAGCACCTGCCATCCGCAGCGCACAGGAGCCCCAGAATAATCAGAACGCAAGCCGCAGCGGCAGCCGCCGCAACGACCGCAGCGAGCAGCGCGCTGCCCAGAGCAGCAACGCCCGCCCTGCCCGTAACGAGCGCGGCAGCGCAGGCAATCAGAACCGCACCGGCAGCGCACCCCGCGCTCCCAAGGCCGAGCCTGCCCGCCGTGGCCGCAATGCTGCCGCCCGGGACGAGGACCCGGGGCTGATGCTCATCAGCCGCCGCCCGCCCCAGCAGAAGTACACCAGCTTTGAGGAGTATATGGACGCCCACGGCGGTGCCACCGCACCCATTGAGGACCACAGCGAAGAAGTATGAGCCGGAACGAAGCCTTTGCCCCGTGGCAGTGCCCCCTGTGCGGCGGCGTACTGCAAGGGGAAACCGACCTGAAATGTGAAAAAGGCCACTGCTTTGACCGCGCCCGGGAGGGCTACTGGCATCTTTTGCCGGTGCAGAGTATGCGCACCAAAGCCCCCGGGGACAGCAAGGAGATGGTTGCCGCCCGCCGCGCCTTCCTGAACGCCGGATACTACGGCATTTTCGGGCAGGCGCTGGGGGAGCTGTGCCTTGCCCACGGCGTACCCGCCGCGAAGGACGCCCCGCTGCATCTGCTGGATGCGGGCTGCGGCGAGGGCTGGTACGACCGCTGCATCGCGCAGCAGTTCGCGGCGGCGGAAAAACCGTTGCAGCTGGCAGGGTTCGATATCGCAAAGCCCGCCGTGCGCTTGGCTGCAAAGGCGCTGCCTGCTGCGCAGTATGCAGTGGCGTCCAGCTTCAGCCAGCCGGTGCGCACCGGCTGGGCAGATGTGCTGCTGAACTGCTTTTCGCCCTTTGCGCAGGAGGAGTTCAGCCGGGTGCTGCGCCCGGGCGGGCGCATGATCTACGTTGTGCCGGGGGCAGAGCATCTGTACCAAATGAAGGCTGTGCTCTATGAAAAGCCCTATAAGAACCCGGTGCAGCAGGTGGAGTACCCGGGTTTCCGTGCCATTGATGAGCGGGAGGTGCAGGGAACCATCACCGTGCCCGCCGCCCAGCTGGAAGCCCTGTTTGCCATGACCCCCTACTACTGGAAGACGCCCCGCGACGGTGCTGCCCGCCTTGCGGCTCTGCCGCAGCTCACCACAACCATCGCCTTCCGCTTTCTGGTGTTTGAAAAGCTGTAATAAGATAAAAAAGGACTGCCGTGCGCTGCACGGCAGTCCTTTTTTGTAAAATAATGTTATGTATGATACTCCATCCACTTACCCTTCCATGCATACAGGATCATGAGCACAGCGCCCAGACCCCAGCTGACGGGGTAGAGGATGAACACGCCCTCGATGCCGGAGAAAAAGGGCAGCAGAAACTGGATCCATACCACACGGAACAGGCACAGCGAGACCAGCAGCACCACCATGGGCGGGATGCTGGCACCCGTGCCGCGCACGGCACCGGCAAGGCCGTGCAGAATGCTGAGCAGGAAGTAGAATGGACAGAACCACCGCATGGCCAGCTTGCCGTAGGTGACCACGGCCTCATCGGCGGTGAACAGGTGCAGAATGGCGTCCTGTCCGGCCAATAGTGCCGCGCCGGTGCAAAGGGTGTAGATGACCCCGATAGCAAGGGTGACCCACACCGAGCGCTTTACCCGGTCCAGACGCCCCGCGCCGTAGTTCTGCCCCACAAAGGTGGTGGCAGCCATGCTGATGCTGCTCACCGGCAGAATGTTGAAGCCATCGATCTTCATATAGGCTGCAAAGCCCGCCATGGCGGCGGCACCGTAGCTGTTCACGCTGGCCTGCACCAGCACGTTGGAAAAGGAGATGACCATGTTCTGGATGCCGGTGGGCAGACCCACCCGGATGATGCGGCCTGCCATTTTGCGGTGCAGCCGGATGGCGGAAAGCTCCACCCGGCAGGCGTCCTCGCTTTTCATCAGAAAACGCAGGCTCAGCACGCAGGACACCAGCTGGCTCAGGTCTGTGGCGATGGCAGCGCCTGCCACCCCCATCCGCAGCCCCACGATGAACAAAAGATCCAGCACGATGTTGGTCACCGATGCCCATGCCAGATACACCAGCGAGCGCCGGGAGTTGCCGGCGGCGTTCAGGATGCCGGCGGTCATGTTATACACCACGCTGAACAGCACGCCGCCAAAGTAGATGCGGATATAGGTCACGGCGTCGGCCAGCACCTCGGCGGGGGTGTTCATGGCTACCAGCAAAGCGCGCCCGCAGGCAACGCCGCCCACGGTCAGCAAAAGCCCCATGACCACTGCAATGGCAAGGGAGGTGTGCACCGCCTCGCGGGTCTCCTTGTGGTCGCCCGCGCCCAGATACTGCGAGACTACCACGCCCGCACCCACGGCCAGTCCCTGACTGAAGCCGATGAGCAGATAGATGGGCGAACCACTGGAGCCCACGGCGGCAAGGGCATTACTGCCCACAAAATTGCCCACGATGATACTGTCAGCGGTGTTGTACATCTGCTGCAGCAGGTTGCCGAAGATCAGCGGCAGGGCAAACAACAGCAGGCTTTTTACAATGCTGCCCTCGGTCATAAGGGTAGCGGTATTCCGTGTTTTTACGGCGGCCATGGGGTTCCTCCTCTCAGCGCAAAAAATCGCTTGTACCCCTTAGCATAGCACAAACCCCGCCCCGGGACAAGGGGCAGGGCGGACGATTTAAAATGGCTTCCGCTTCGCTCTAGCCATGTTCAGCGGAAATAATATTTATATTTTCGCGTTTGTCGCGCTCTGCGGAGCGCTCCAAACGCTATTTTCACAGGAGGGGTTTGGAACGAACTCCCTCAGTCAAAACCTGACGGTTTTGCCAGCTCCCTCCCAGAGGGAGCCTTTGGCGTAAAGGAAGGCCTGTCCTTATAGCAAAAAATAATCCGCTGAGGATGTCCAAAGCGTACGCGGTGGGCATTCTAAATCGTTTTGCCCCAAGGGACTGCTGCACAAAGCTGTGTGGCAGTCCCTTTTTGCGTTTTCGCGCTGCAATTGGCCTTTTGCACAAAAGAACTGTCGTTTTTTAAGCAATTCGCTGTATTTGCGGGGCAAACGGTAGAACTTTGCATCGGGATATGATATACTATGCTGTACTTGTATGCCCCGGAAAAAGGGGCTGCCAAAGGAGAAAGGACTTTTTATGAAGATCATTCTGGTGGGCGGCGGCAAGGTCGGCACGGCTCTGGCGCGCCAGCTCAGCGAGGAAGGCCACAACGTGACTGTGGTGGACACCAACAAAGCGCGCGTGGAGCACCTGACCGAAAGCTACGACGTGCTGGGCATCGTGGGCAATGGCTCGTCCATCACCACCCTGTCCGAGGCAGGCATTGAGGATGCGGATGTGTTCATTGCGGTCACCGGCTCGGACGAACTGAACCTGCTTTGCTGCATGTTTGCCAAAAAGGCGGGTCACTGCCACGGTATTGCCCGCGTGCGCAACCCGTCCTACAGCCACGAGCTGGACTTTATCAAAAAGCAGATCGGCATTTCCGCCATCATCAACCCGGAAATGGCAGCGGCAAAGGAGATCTCCCATCTGCTGCGGTTCCCCGGTGCCAGCAAGATCGATACCTTTGCGGACGGCCGTGTGCGGCTGATCAAGTTTGCGCTGCCCGATGCACTGGACGGCGTAGCCATTCGCGAGATCCCCACCCGGCTCAAGAGCGATATTCTGGTGTGCGCGGTGGAGCGTGAGGGCGGGGTCATCATCCCCAACGGTAACTTTGTGCTGCAAAAGGGCGATCAGGTCACCTTCCTTGCTACGCAGGAAAAGGCCCACGCCTTCTTCCAGCAGCTGCATCTGCCGGTGCAGCCGGTGCGCAACGCCCTCATCGTGGGCGGCGGTGCCATTGCCTACTACCTCAGTCAGGAACTGCTGGAAAACCATGTGCGGGTGCGCATCGTGGAGCGGGACGCCGCCCGCTGCGTGGAACTGGCCGAGCAGCTGCCCGGCGCACAGATCTTGAACGAGGACGGCTCTAACCGCGAGTTTTTGCTTTCCGAGGGTCTGGAATCTACCGAGGCCTTTGTGGCGCTGACCAACATCGACGAGGAGAATGTGCTGCTGACCCTGTTTGCCAAAAAGCACTCCAACGGCAAGCTGGTGACAAAGGTCAACCGTCTGGAATTTGACGATATTCTGGCCGGGCTGGATCTGGGCAGCGTGGTCTACCCCAAGTACATGACCTGTGACTACATCGTGCAGTACGTCCGCGCCCTGCAAAACGAGGCGGGCAACAACATCAAGACGCTGTACCGCATCCTGGACGACCGCGTGGAGGCACTGGAGTTTACGGTGCACGAGGAGAGCGCCGCTACCGGTGTGCCCCTGAGCCAGCTGCACCTGAAAAAGAACCTGCTGCTGTGCTGCATTACCCGCGGCAGCAAGATTTTGATCCCCCGCGGCGGCGACCAGATCCAGGTGGGCGATAACGTCATCGTGGTCACGCTGGAGCATGGTCTGCACGATCTGCGCGATATTGTGGAGCACTGACGGAGGCGGACTATGAATTATGCGATCGTTTTCCGTCTGCTGGGCTATGTGCTGATGATCGAGGGCGCGTTGCTGCTGCTGCCAGCCGCCGCCAGCTTAGTGTATGGCGAGTGGATGGTGCTGGGCGTGTTTCTGCTCACAGCTGCGGTCAGCGCCGGCATCGGCTACGCTCTGCACACCATCAAAGCCCGCAGTAAGGTGTTCTATATGCGCGAAGGCTTTGCGGCTACCTCGCTGTGCTGGGTGTTCATCTCGGTGATAGGCGCGGTGCCCTTTGTGCTCACCGGCTGCATCCCAAACCCCGTGGACGCTCTGTTTGAGACGGTCTCCGGCTTTACCACCACCGGTGCCAGCATTCTGCCCGCCGTGGAGGGGCTGCCCAACGGCATTCTGTTCTGGCGCAGCTTCACCCACTGGATCGGCGGCATGGGCGTTCTGGTGTTCCTGCTCTCGCTGCTGCCGCTGACCGGCGGCTCCCACGTCAACCTGATGAAGGCGGAAAGCCCCGGCCCGCAGGTGGACAAGCTTGTGCCCAAGGTACAGTCTACCGCTAAGATCCTGTACGGCATCTACTTTGCCCTCACCGTGCTGGAGCTGGTGTTCCTGCTGGTGGGCAGAATGCCCCTGTTCGAAGCCATGCTCACTGCCTTTGGTACGGCGGGCACCGGTGGCTTCGGGTTCCGCAACGACAGTTTTGCCAGCTTTTCGCCCTACATCCAGTGGGTCGTGACCATCTTCATGATCCTGTTCGGCGTCAACTTCAACGCCTACTTCCTGCTGCTCATGCGCAAGTTCCGCCGCGCTGCTGCCAGCGAGGAGGTGCGGGGCTACTTTGTGGTCATCGCAGTGGCAGTGGGTATCATCACTGCCAATATTTATAGTATGTACAACAGCTTTGGCGAGGCGCTGCGGCAGGCCGCTTTTCAGGTGGGCTCCATCATCACCACCACTGGCTTCTCCAGCTGCGATTTTGACCTGTGGCCGACCCTCTCCAAAGAGATCCTGGTCATGCTCATGTTTATTGGTGCCTGTGCGGGCAGCACCGGCGGCGGCATCAAAGTGAGCCGTTTCCTCATTCTGGGCAAGACCTTGGCCAAGGAGCTCAAGACCGCCCTGCACCCGCAGGTGGTGGCACCCGCCCGCATGGACGGCAAGCTGCTGAACCACGAGACCATCCGCACCACCAATGTGTTCATTGCAGCGTATATCTTTATTTTTGCGGCCTCCTTCTTCCTGATCAGCCTGAACGGCTTTGATATGGTGACGAACTTTACCGCCGTGGCGGCTACTCTGAACAACATCGGCCCGGGCTTGGAAATGGCAGGCCCAATGCAGAACTTCGGCTGCTTTGCAGACCCCGCAAAGCTGGTGCTCATCTTCGATATGCTGGCCGGCCGTCTGGAGATCTTCCCCATGCTGGTGCTGTTTATGCCGGATACATGGCGGCGGTTCTAAGCCTTTTGGGGTACGGGACAAGCATAAAAATATTGTTTCGGAACACCGGAGTCTCTATGGACGCTCCGGTGTTCTTTTTTATGAAAGAAGCTGCAAAGGCAGGTGGCAACGGTTAGAAATGCCTTGCGTTCAGTGCCGCATTGCAGTATGATTATAATATCAATTATCTGACCCTTACCCCTGAGCAGGCAGAACCTTTTTACAAACGAAATCGTTCTGCATGATAAAAAAGAAGAAAGCAAAACAATAAAACGTACAGGAGGAAATTACTATGGGTTTGATCAAAGCAGGCATGAGCGCACTGGGCGGAACGCTTGCAGACCAGTGGAAGGAATTTTTCTATTGCGATTCTCTGGACAAAGATGTGCTGATGGTAAAGGGCCAGAAGCGCACCTCCCGCCGCAGTTCCAACCACGGCGAGGACAACATTATCACCAACGGCAGCGGCATTGCTGTGGCCGATGGCCAGTGTATGCTCATCGTGGAGCAGGGCAAGGTGGTGGAAGTGTGCGCCGAGCCGGGCGAGTATACCTTTGATTCTTCCACCGAGCCCAGCGTGTTCACCGGCAACTTTGGCGATAGTCTGGCAGCTACCTTCCAGACCGTGGCCAAGCGCTTTACCTATGGTGGTGACACCGGCAAGGATCAGCGGGTGTACTATATCAACACCAAGGAACTGGGCGAGATCCTGTACGGCACCGCGACGCCCATCCCGTTCCGGGTGGTGGTCAGCGAGGAGCGGGGCTATAAGCTCTCGGTGAATATCCGCTGCAACGGCAGCTTTACTTACCGCATCTGCGACCCGCTGCTGTTCTACACCAACGTGTGCAGCAACGTTTCCAACCAGTACGATGCCTCGGAGCTGGCTCCCCGCCTGAAGAGTGAGCTGATGAACGCTTTGCAGCCGGCGCTGGCCACCCTTTCGGCCAACAAGGTGCAGTATTACGAGATCCCCGCCCACACGCTGGAAATCTCGGACGCGCTCAACGAGCAGCTGTCCAATATCTGGCGCAAAAAGCGCGGCATTGAGGTGTTCTCCTTCAACATCAACTCCCTGTCCATCCCGGAGGAGCAACAGAAGAAGATCACCGAGTGGGAAGAGAACGCCATGACCACCGACCCCACCACCGCCGCAGCCCGTCTGGTGGGCGGTCAGATCGACGCCATGAAGACCGCCGCCGGCAACACCGCCGGTGCCATGACCGGCTTTATGGGCATGGGTATGGCAGCCGGTGCAAACGGCATGAACGCCCAGAGTCTGTTCGCCATGGGGCAGCAGCCCGCAGTACCCCAGCAGCAGACTTCTGCCACCGACAGCTGGAAGTGCAGTTGCGGCGCTATCGCCACCGGCAAGTTCTGCCCGGAATGCGGCAGAAAAAAGCCGGAGCCTGCTGCTAACAGCTGGACTTGCAGCTGCGGTGCTACCGTTACTGGCAAGTTCTGCCCGGAGTGCGGCAAGCCCCGCCCGGCGGCAGCAGAAGGCTGGACCTGCAGCTGCGGCGCAGTGAACAAGGGCAAGTTCTGCTCTGAGTGCGGCAAACCCAAGCCCGCCGGTACGCCCAAGTATAAGTGCGACAAGTGCGGCTGGGAACCGGCCGACCCCGCACACCCGCCCAAGTTCTGCCCGGAGTGCGGTGACCCCTTTGACGAGAACGACCGCAGCTAAGTCCGGCGCACAGCCAGCCGCACAATAACCGATCACACTGCGGGGCAGGAAAGCAAATAAACTCCTGCCCCGCAGATCATAGGAGGAAACGCTATGGCAGGAATGCTGGAATATAAGTGCCCCTGCTGTGGTGGTGCCATCCAGTTTGACAGCACCACCCAGAAGATGAAATGTCCCTATTGCGATACCGAGTTTGAGGTGGACGCGCTGAAGGGCTACGATGAGGATCTGAAAGACCAAAAGCCCAGCAAGATGAACTGGACCACCCCCGGCGGCAGCTGGGCAGAGGGCGAGACCGCCGGTCTGCATACTTACGTCTGCAAGAGCTGTGGCGGTGAGATCGTGGGCGATGACACCATGGCCGCTTCGGCCTGCCCCTTCTGCGGCAACCCCATCGTGCTGACCGGACAATTTGCCGGAGACCTGCGCCCCGACCTCATCATCCCCTTCAAGTTGGACAAAAAGGCCGCCAAGGCCAAATTGCAGGAGCACCTCAAGGGCAAGACCCTGCTGCCCAAGGTGTTCCGCAGCCAGAACCATATCGACGAGATCAAGGGCGTGTATGTGCCCTTCTGGCTGTACGACAGCGATGCCGACGCCCAGCTGCGCTTTACCGCCACCCGCACCCGCTTTTGGTCGGATGACGACTACGATTACACCGAGACCAGCTACTACTCCGTGCGCCGGGACGGCGTGCTGGGCTTTGACGCGGTTCCGGTGGACGGCTCCTCCAAGATGGCAGATGACCTGATGGAATCCATCGAGCCGTTTACCATGAGCGATGCCGTGCCCTTCAAGACGGCGTATCTGGCAGGCTATGTGGCCGATAAGTACGATGTGGACGCCCAAAAGAGCATCAAGCGCGCCAACGAGCGTATCCGTCAGTCTACCGAGGACGCCTTTACCCAGACCGTTACCGGCTACGACTCCGTGAAAATGGAGAACAGCAGCATCCAGCTGCACGGCGGCAAGGCAAAGTATGCCCTGTTCCCGGTGTGGGTGCTGAGCACCAGCTGGCAGGGCAACAACTACATTTTTGCCATGAACGGCCAGACCGGCAAGTTTGTGGGCAACCTGCCGGTGGATAAGGCCGCCGCCCGCAAGTGGACGCTGGGCCTTACAGCAGCCGTTGGTGCCGCATCCTATGCGGTGATGTGGCTGCTGTGGCTGGCCGGGATTCTGTAAAGGAGGGACGGAAGATGAAAAACACTGCTACCCGACTGCGCTCCCTCTGTGCTGCGCTGGCCGCACTGGTGCTTTTGCTGGCGCTGGCCGTACCGGCCTTTGCCGCAGACGGCTTTGCCGACCTGTATTACCGCATGAACGACAGCGCAGAAGTCCTGACCGAGGATGAGGACAGCGAGCTGGAAGCTTCGTTGGAGGAGCTGAGCGTCCGCCAGAGTTTTGATGTGGTCGTTGCCACCATCGACTCGCTGGAAG
Organism: Faecalibacterium tardum; assembly: GCF_040096515.1. Lineage (NCBI taxonomy): Bacteria > Bacillati > Bacillota > Clostridia > Eubacteriales > Oscillospiraceae > Faecalibacterium > Faecalibacterium tardum. The sequence goes on from NZ_JBBMEO010000003.1 coordinate 25,435, forward strand.
ACGAGGGCTACACCAGTATGGAAGAATGCGCCGATGACCTGTATGATTACTGCCAGTTCGGCTACGGTGAAAACCGGGACGGCGTGCTGCTGGTGGTAAGCACAGGCGACCGTAAGTGGCATATCTCCACCTGCGGCTACGGCATTACCGCCTTTACGGATGCCGGTATCCAGTACCTTGGCGAGCAGATGACCCCTGACATGGCAGACGGCGATTACGCCGCCGCCTTCCGCACCTTTATCCAGTGGACGGACGCATATATCACCGCCGCCCGCGAAGGCCACCCCTACGATGTGGACAATATGCCCAAGGAGCCGTTCTCGATCGTGTATCTGGGCGTGGCGCTGGTCATTGGCCTGATCACGGCACTGATCGTGACCGGCGTGATGAAGAGCCAGCTCAAGAGCGTGGCACCGCAGCGGGACGCAACCAGCTATGTGCGGCAGGGCAGTATGAAGCTGACCAACCAGCGGGATCTGTTCCTGTACCGTGACGTGCACCGCACCGAGCGGCCAAAGGAGTCCAGCTCCAGCGATTCCGGTGGCAGTTCCACCCACACCTCTTCCAGCGGCACTACCCACGGCGGCGGAGGCGGCTCGTTCTGATAACGTTCCCCGCAAGATAAAATCTCAAAAAACGATCCGCAGCAGCCGGACGCATCCGCGCCCCCGGCAACCACTGCGGATCGTTTTTTACTTTTCTGCCGCCCGACACAAACAACTGATTTTTTCTGCGCCTTTTGGGCTATACTTCCAGTGCAGACGATTTTATATGCAGCAAGGAGCAGACACATGGGCATTTGGGAAAATCTGGGTATAGGCGGTTACCGGGGCTTTTCGCGCCCGGCGGCGCGGCTGTTGCAGCAGGCGGTGCAGCTGGCGGGGGATTTGGGCTGTGAGCAGGCAGATACCAGCCACCTTTTGCTGGCAATGCTGCGGCAGCAGGGCGCTGCGGCGCAGTATCTCACCCGGAAAAACATCACCGAGCCAGAGGTGCGCCGCCAGCTGGCGCAGCGGCGCAGCGCCCCGGTACAGCGGCTGACCCGGCAGTCCATGGCACCGGACCTGCGCCGCACCATGGACTACGCGCTCATTGGGGCGCAGAACGCCCACGTCAGCCGAGCAGAGCCGGAGCACCTGCTCTGCGCTATGCTGGAGGATGACGGCTGCGCCGCCGGGCTGCTGCTGGCGGAGATGGGGCTTTCGCTCACCGAGGCAGTGCGGGAGTGCCGTCAGCTGAGCGGACAGTTCGTGCTGCCCGCCCAGCCCCGGGTGTCGGCCAGCATCCCCCGGGGCAGCCGCGCCAGCGATAAATATTGCCGCGATCTGACCCGCCGCGCCGCCGAGGGGGAGCTGGACCCGGTGTTCTGCCGGGAAGCGGAGCTGGACCGCATGGTGGAAATCCTGTGCCGCCGCCAGAAAAACGACCCCTGTCTGATTGGCGAGCCGGGCGTGGGCAAAACGGCGCTGGCCGAGGGTCTGGCGCTGCGCATTGCCGCCGGGCAGGTGCCCAGAGCGCTGCAAGGGCGGCGGCTGCTGGCGCTGGATATGGCAAGTCTTGTAGCGGGCACCAAATACCGGGGCGATTTTGAGGAGCGGCTGAAAAACCTGCTGGAAGAGCTGGTGCGGGACGGCACTGCCATCCTGTTCATCGACGAGTTCCACACCATCGTGGGAGCCGGTGCCGCCGAGGGTGCTATTGACGCTGCCAGCATCTTAAAACCGGTGCTTGCCCGGGGCGAGTTGCAGCTCATCGGCGCGACTACCAACCAGGAGTTTCGCACCCACATCCAGAAGGATGCCGCGCTGGAGCGCCGCTTTGGCCGGGTGCAGGTGGAAGAACCCACCCCCGCGCAGGCGGTGGAGATCCTCAACGGCCTTGCGCCCCGTTACGAGCGGTATCATGGCGTGCGACTGCCGCCGCAGACCCTGCAGGCGGCGGTGGAGCTTTCGGTGCGGTATCTGCCCGGGCGCTGCCTGCCGGATAAGGCCATCGACCTTGTGGACGAAGCCTGTGCGGCGGCGCGGATCCTTGCCGAAAAGGAGCAGCGCACCCAGCCGGTGCTCAGCCCGGAGGATATCGCCCGGGTGGTGGCAGCAGCCAGCGGCGTGCCCGCCCAGCGAGTGGGCGAGCAAGAGCGGGAGCGTCTGGACAAGCTGGAAAGCCGCCTGAATGCGGAAATTGTCGGCCAGCAGCGGGCAGTGGCTGCCGTGGCGGGGGCTATCCGGCGCAGCCGCACCGGTCTGGGCGAGCCGGGGCGGCCCATCGGTGCTATGCTGTTTTTAGGGCCTACCGGCGTGGGAAAGACCGCACTGGCGCGGGCACTGGCGGTCAGCTGGTTCGGCAGCGAGAAAGCGCTGCTCAAATTTGATATGTCGGAGTATCAGGAGCAGCACACCGCCGCCCGGCTGCTGGGTGCGCCGCCGGGCTACCTCGGTCACGACGAGGGCGGTCAACTGACTGAGGCCGTGCGCCGCCGCCCGTACAGCGTTGTGCTGTTTGACGAGATCGAAAAGGCACACCCGGATATCCAGAATATCCTGTTGCAAATTTTGGAGGACGGTCAGCTGACCGATGCCATGGGGCGCAAGGCAGATTTCCGCAACACCATCGTGCTGCTCACCTCCAACTTGGGCGCACGTTTCTTAGCGGGGCAGAACGCGCCGCTGGGCTTTGCCGCCGGGGCAGAAGCGGTGTTTGAAAAGCAGTCCGCACAGGCTGTGGAGGAAGCCAAAAAGTGGTTCCGGCCGGAGCTGCTCGGGCGGCTGGATGAAGTGATCGTGTTCCGCCCGCTGGAAGAGGAAAACCTCTGCGCCATTGCAGAAAAAATGCTCTGCCAGCTGGAGCAGCGCGCCGCCCGCAGCGGTTACCGGCTGCGCCATACCCCGCAGGTGGGGGCGGCACTGGCTGCCCGGGCGCAATCGGCCTACGGTGCGCGGGAGCTGCGCCGTCAGGTGGACAGGGCGGTGGAGCAGGCGCTTGCAAACCGCATTGCCGCCGGGACTGCCTGCGTAGGGCAGCACTGGACAGCAGACTGCGCCGCCGATGGCAGCATTGTTTTGCGGGAGGATGAGACCATAACCCTATAAGAAAATAGCGTTTTTGCTTGCAACCGGCACGGTTTTCGACTATTATAGAGGAAATAGAGTTACAACAGGGAGGACCCCGATGCACACGCTGTTTCTTCTGAACCCCGCAGCCGGAAAGGCCGACTGTACCCGCACCCTGCCGCAGCAGATCGCGGCAGCGGCTGCCGGTGCCGGGCTTGCCCCGGAGGACTACACCATCCGCGTCACCACCCACGCTGGCCACGCCCGGGAACTGTCCCGCGCAGCCGCCGCTGCCGCCCAGAAGGCCGGGGTGGAACTGCGCATTTTTACCGCCGGTGGTGATGGCACCTTCAACGAGGCGCTCACCGGTGCCCACGGCTTTGATAAGACCGCCGTGGGCTGCCTGCCCTATGGCAGCGGCAACGACTTTCTGCGCACCTACGGTACAAAGGAAGAGTTTCTGGATCTGGACGCCCAGCTGGCCGGCGGGGCAGTGCCCATCGACCTGATGCGCACCAGTCTGGGACTTTCTGCCACCATCTGCGCTGCCGGTCTGGACGCACAGGTGGCCTACGGCATCCCCAAGTTCCGGCGCATCCCGCTGTGCGGCGGTGAAGCAGCCTATGCGCTGTCCATTGTCCAGCAGCTGTGCGGGCATATTGGCCGCAGGGTGGAGTATGTCATTGACGGCGAGGTGCTGACCGTGGACTGCCTGATGTGCGCAGTGTGCAACGGCCGCGCCTACGGCGGCGGCTTTATGGCCGGGCCGGAAGCACAGCCGGATGACGGCTGGCTGGATGTGTTCATCGTGCGCAAGGTCAGCCGCCGGGTCATTGCAAAGCTGCTGATGCTGTACAAAAACGGCCAGCACTTTAAAAATGGCCAGCTCACCGAGGCCGCAAAGCCCTACTTTATCTACCGCCGCGCAAAATCGGTCAGCCTGCGGGCAGCAGATGACCGTGGGCCCATCATTGCCACCGTAGACGGCGAGTGCGCTCCCTGCAAGCAGGTGTCGGTACAGGTGCAGCCGCTGGCGGGCCGCGTGCTGCTGCCGCTGCCCGCCTACCAGCGCTTTACCGCCAAAAAAGCAGGCATAAGATAAAAAGCACTGCCGCAAACCTTACCATCGGAACAGAACGCAGCCGCTGTGCAAAAATTGTGCAGCGGCTGCGTCTTTTTTGCGTGGCAGGGTACGATTTTTGGCCGTCATAAATTCTTAACAAAGAAAAATTGCAAAACCCCTTGATTTTTCAGGGCAAGATGAGTACAATACACTTAGCACTCAGAGAAAAAGAGTGCTAAACCACTGCGGAGCATACACGAAGCCCCGCAGGACACAACAAAGTTTCAAATAAATTCAATATAATTGGAGGGCAAGAATTATGAAGATCATTCCTCTTGCAGACCGTGTTGTTATCAAGACTGTTGAAGTCGAGGAGACCACCAAGGGCGGCCTGATCCTGACCGGCAGCGCAAAAGAGAAGCCGCAGGTGGCACAGGTAGTGGCTGTCGGCCCCGGCGGTGTCGTGGACGGCAAGGAAGTCAAGATGACCGTTAAGGTCGGCGACAAGGTCCTCACCAGCAAGTACTCCGGCACTGAGGTCAAGGTGGACGGCGAAGAGTGCACCATCGTGCGCCAGAGCGATATTTTGGCTGTTGTGGAAGACTAAGCTTTCCCTTTTCAATTGAGTTTGCATTATAAAGGAGCGATTTATTATGGCAAAGCAGATCAAGCAGGGCGAGGACGCCCGCAAGGCACTGTGCGCTGGTATTGATACCCTGGCTAACACCGTCAAGATCACCCTCGGCCCCAAGGGCCGCAATGTGGTGCTGGGCAAAAAGTTTGGCGCACCGGTCATCACCAACGATGGCGTGACCATTGCTAAGGAAATCGAGCTGAAGGACGAGTTCGAGAACATGGGCGCACAGCTGGTGCGTGAGGTTGCAACCAAGACCAACGACGCCGCAGGCGATGGCACCACCACCGCTACCGTGCTGGCACAGGCCATGGTCAACGAGGGCATGAAGAATGTTACCGCCGGTGCAAATCCCATGGATATCCGCCGCGGCATGAGCAAGGCCGTTACCACCGCTGTGGAGACCATCAAGGCACACAGCCAGAAGGTGAAGGACAGCAACGATATCGCCCGCGTCGGCACCATCTCTGCCGGCGACCCCGAGATCGGCCGTCTGATCGCCGAGGCTATGGAGAAGGTCACCTCTGACGGCGTTATCACCATCGAGGAGAACAAGACCACAGCCGAGACCTACAACGAGATCGTGGAAGGTATGCAGTTTGACCGCGGCTACCTGACCCCCTATATGGTCACCGATACCGACAAGATGGTGGCCGATCTGGACAACGCTGCTATCCTGATCACCGATAAGAAGATCAGCGTCATTCAGGATCTGGTTCCCCTGCTGGAGCAGGTGATGCAGAACGGCATGAAGTTGCTGATCGTGGCTGAGGATATTGAGGGCGAGGCTCTGTCCACCCTGATCGTCAACCGTCTGCGCGGCACCCTGAACGTTGTGGCCGTCAAGGCTCCTGGCTTCGGTGATCGCCGCAAGGAGATGCTGCAGGATATCGCTACCCTGACCGGCGGCACCGTGATCTCCTCTGATCTGGGCTATGAGCTGAAGGACGCTACCGTCCAGATGCTGGGCCATGCCCGTCAGGTCAAGGTGACCAAGGAGAACACCACCATCGTGGGCGGCGCAGGCGATAAGGACGCTATTGCAGCCCGCATTGCTCAGATCCGCAGCCAGATCGAGGCCGCTACCAGCGACTTTGACCGCGAGAAGCTGCAGGAGCGTCTGGCTAAGCTGGCCGGCGGCGTGGCTGTCATCAAGGTCGGTGCTGCTACCGAAGTTGAGATGAAGGACAAGAAGCTGCGCATCGAGGATGCTCTGAACGCCACCAAGGCAGCTGTGCAGGAGGGTGTTGTGGCCGGCGGCGGTACCGCTCCCATCAACGCCATCCCCGCTGTGCGCGCTCTGTGCGATACGCTGGAAGGCGACGAGCGCACCGGTGCCAAGATCGTGCTGAAGGCTTTGGAGGCTCCTCTGCGCCAGATCGCCAAGAACGCCGGTCTGGAGGGCAGTGTCATCATCGACAAGATCGTCTCTGCCAACAAGCCCAACTACGGCTTCGATGCTCAGAACGAGGTCTTTGTCGAGGATATGATCGCCGCAGGCATCGTGGATCCGACCAAGGTTACCCGTTCCGCTCTGGAGAACGCAGCCTCCGTCGCTGAGATGGTGCTGACCACCGAGAGCCTTGTGGCTGACCTGCCGGAACCCCCGGCTCCCGCCGCACCTGCCGGCGGTGACATGGGCGGCATGTACTAATAACTGCCTAAAAACCGCATGAATCCTTGATTTTTGGAGCGTGCAAAAGCGGATTTACGCCAAACTTACGCCACTTACGCCAAAAATCAAAGCGCACTATAGGGTAACAAAATCGGCACTCGCTGAAAAGCGGGTGCCGATTTTTTGCGTCTGGGAGTATTGAAGAATCGTGAGCCTGCTGGAGGATTCTGCGAGCGGCAGACTGTCAGAGGCTTTATTGTTGACGAAAAACAAAGGTAGGGATACAATAATAAAAACGTAAAACCGGAAGGGAGTGTGCCGCTGTGGAAAACCAGAGAGACTTCTGCACAGAATGCCGCAGAGAAACAAACTACACCCTGAAGAAAATCAAAATCAACCAGACCATCTGGGAAAAGGAGTATACTTTTGAAATCACGGCTGCTTTCTGCAACAAATGCGGCGGCGAAATGGGAATCCCCGGTCTGATGGACTATAACATGAAGGAGATCGACGAGCAGTATCGCAAAGCCAGTGACAACATTGGCGGATAAGAATAGAAATAATCAAAAAGAGGCTGATAATATGTCAGAAGAAATTATTTGGTATGAAGAAGTTTCACCAACGGCCAAACTTTGGCGTTATATGGATTTAGCTAAGTTCATTTCTTTGATTGGAAAGAAGAAGTTGTATTTTGCATCACTAGAATCATTTGAGGATATATTTGAAGGAGCGAAAGGAACAGTAAATCGTAAGGGAATATGGGATGGGTTTTATTCAGATTTTTTCAAAAAAGCAATACAAACGGTCCCCGGAATGAATCGTGAAGATTTGACAGATGAATATATAGAGAAGAATTCTATGAGGCTATTGTCTGAATGGGGTGCGATGGGCGAACTGGAAAGAAAAAATGTGTTTGTAAGTTGTTGGCATTGCAATCAGTATGAATCTGATGCTATGTGGAAATTATACTCTGCAAATGTGAAAAACGCACTTGCAATTCAGACAACAGGGCGACAATTATTTGAAGCACTTGGAAAAGACCCATCAGTAGAAATCGGAAAAGTACGGTACATTGACTATACAAAGCAGTTTGCTCCCATAAATGGCGCATATTGGTATAAACGAAAATCGTTTGAGTATGAACAAGAAGTAAGGGCAGTTACGCATGTAAGAAAAGCTGCTTGCTGCGGCATTGAAAAAGATGTCGATATTGAGAAATTGATTACTGGAATCTATATTTCACCGTATGCACCTAAATGGTTTGAAGATGTAGTGCGTGATATTACAGAAAAGTATGGGTTGAATAAGCCAATCTTTTATTCAGAAATGGCAGCCAAACCATTTTACGGATAGCTTATTATAGAAACAACCAGCCGCCCAGCATGACCATAACGGTCAACTGCTGGGCGGCTGTTGTTGTACTTATACTTACGCCAGATGGAGTTTCTCTTTCAGCGCATCCTGAAGGACGCCGGAAAAGTTGATGTGTGCCGATTCGGCGGCATCGTTGAGCCAGCCGGGAATGGAAAGGGTTTTCTTTACGGGTCTGTACCGCTTTTCGTACTCTTCCATATCAAAGGGCACCATCACCACAAAATCTTCCGGGTCAACATGGAGTGCAGAAGGGACAGAAGGCTCCGGGCAGACTTTGCAATCTTCCAGCATAAGGCCGATGGCATCCTGTGCCATGCGGACGGCTTCGTCCATGGTATCGCCTTGGGTGAAGCAACCCTCAATATCGGGAATCTCAACAGAGTACCCGGTTTCTTCCGGGTGAAAAATTGCAGGATAGAAAATAGCGTTCATAATGTGACCTCATTTATTGTATCATATACGTATTTTACGTATTTGTCAAGAGGGCAAAAACAGCCGCCCAGCGACCTTACGGTCTCGCTGGGCGGCTTATTTTTTGCGTTTCCAGAGCAAATATTCTTCGTAGCGGTGCATCTCGTTCTGTTCTTCTTCGGTCAGGCGCTGGCGCTGGAGGCGGGCTTTGTCGGAGGGATCGTAATCGGACAAACCTAACAGAAAATCAGAAGAAGTATGATAGCGTCTGCAAATTGCAACCAGTGTTGAATGGTCAGGAGAACTTTTGTCGTGCTCCCAACTGCGGACAGTAGAAACCGAAACACTAAGAGCTTTTGCTAACACTTGTTGCTTTTCACCATTCAGCTTTCGTAATTCTGCCAGCCGCTCACCAATCATCTAGCGCACCACCCTTCTTTGCTTTCAAGTATAGAGAATCTTATTACTTTTGGCAAAAAGCGCCGAAATTCTTGTGAATTGGCCATAAAAGTGATAATATTATTGTTAGTATTGGCAGGAAGCGCTAAGAACATTATCACTTCCGCCGCAACGCTAAGGCAAAGCGAGGGAATCCCCGTTGGAACAACTGATCGACTTTCACGCACCGGAAGTACAGGCGGTGCTGGATACGCTACTAAAAGATAAATCTACCGGCAAAAACATCATCTGGGCCACCGACCCGCCGGAAGAATTGCAAACGGTGATGTACGAGCCTGTCACGGATAGATCCCAGATCACCACCCAGCAGCTCAGACTGACCCACTACGAGGTGGTGCTGCCCCGGATGATGAAGCAGACCGACACCCAGCAGCAGCGCACCCGCAAAAAAGGCGAGGTGTTCAGCCCCGCATGGGTCTGCAACAAGATGAACAACGCACTGGACGCCGACTGGTTCCGTGGGCTGGGGGCAGAGGAGAACGCCGGGCAGTTCACGGTGGAGCTGCCCCAAGGCTGGCAGACGGTGGAAACGCCGGTGCAGTTCCCGGCGTGCAAGGGCAGGACCCCGGCATGGGTACAGTATGTGCAGAGCCGCCGCTTGGAGGTGACCTGCGGCGAAGCACCCTTTCTGGCGTCCCGCTACGATGCCGCCACCGGCGAGATGATCCCGGTAGCCCGGCGCATTGGCATTCTGGACCGCAAGCTGCGTGTGGTGAGCGAGAACGCCGCCACAGAGGACGAGTGGCGCAAATATGCCACCCATGCGGTGCAGTCCACCTACGGCTACGAGTATCAGGGCGATAATCTTTTGTTGGCGCGGGTCAACCTCCTGCTGACCTATGCAGAGCACTTGCAAGCCCGCTGGCAGTGCAAACCCACAAAAGAAGAGTTACAGCCTATCGCCAACATCATCAGCTGGAACCTGTGGCAGATGGACGGCCTGCACCTGTCTGTGCCCGGCGGCAAGCCCCAGCCGGAGACAGAACAGCTTGACCTCTTCTCAATGTTTGGCACGGTGGAAGAGCAGACCCCGGCAGTATCGTGCAAAGTGAAAAATTGGCGTTCCAACAAAACGCAGAACTTTGAAACCATTCAGGAAGGGAGTACCAGCATGAAGTTTGATTATGTCATCGGAAACCCGCCGTATCAGGACGGTGAATCGGCATCAACTAGAAAACCTCCGGTATATAACCTTTTTATGGATGCTACCTATCCGCTTGCAGATAAAGTGGAACTGATTACACCGGCACGGTTTCTGTTTGATGCTGGACAAACACCAAAAGCATGGAATAAGAAGATGCTGAATGATGAGCATTTGAAAGCGCTTTATTTTGAGCAGGATGGTTCTAAAATTTTTCCAAACACGGATATAAAGGGCGGTATTGTGATTACATATCACGATAAAACAAAAAACTTTGGTGCAATCAAAGCGTTTACTTCATACCCGGAACTTAATAACATTTTGAAAAAGGTAACAGCAGTCTGCGATAGTTATTTGGACGATATTATTTCACAAAGAGGTTGTTATCGTTTTTCAGAGCGATTTTTCAGGGATTTTCCGAGCGCTTCAAAGAAAATGGGAGCAGGTTCAGGGAACATGGTTGTCTCCAATATCTTTGAGAAGATCCCCGAAGCATTTTTTGAAAAGAAACCAGAAGATGGTGAAATTTACATTAAGCTTTTGGGAAGAGCGAACAACGCTAGAGCATACCGCTATATTGCGCGAAAATATGTGCTAGATAATGATTTTATTGACACATACAATGTGTTCGTTCCTGAAGCGAATGGCTCTGGCACGATAGGCGAGACACTGTCCACGCCTGTAATTGGGCTAGCTGCAACCGGGCATACAGATACTTTCTTAAGCATTGGTAAGTTTGAAACACTACAAGAAGCTGAGCATTGCTTAAAATATGTGAAGTCTAAATTTGCACGAACTATGCTGGGTATACTGAAGGCTACGCAACATAATCCACCTTCTACATGGAAATACGTCCCCCTTCAAGACTTTACCGCCCATTCCGACATTGATTGGAGCAAGTCGGTGGCGGAAATTGACCGGCAGCTTTACCGCAAGTATGACCTGACCGCCGACGAAATCGAATTTATCGAGACCCATGTAAAGGAGATGGCATAATGGCTGGCATAACCCTGCGCACTGCCCGGCAGGTGGTGCCCATGATCTACGCCTATACCACCCCGGAAATTGCCCGGCACAACGGCTGGACGAAGATCGGCTACACCGAGCAGTCGGTGGACAAACGCCTGAAACAGCAGACCCACACCGCCGATGTGCTGTTCCACGAGGAGTGGCGGGGCAATGCCGTCTACGATGACGGCAGCGGTGAGGTGTTCACCGACCACGATTTCCACGCCTACCTCCGCAAGCTGAACGTGGAGAACGACCGCAAAAACGAGTGGTTCCATCTGGATGGGCAGCAGTCCCGGCGGTATTTTCAGGATTTCCGCATGAACCGGGGCAGGGTGCAGCTGGATGCCGCCATCGCCTACACCCTGCGGGAGGAGCAGGCAAGGGCTGTCCGCGACACTAAAACCTATTACCGGAGCCACCCCGGCGGAGAATACCTCTGGAACGCCAAGCCCCGCTTTGGCAAGACCCTTTCCGTCTACGACTTCTGCAAGCAGGTCGATGCACAGACGGTGCTTATCGTCACCAACCGTCCAGCCATCGCCAACAGCTGGTACAGCGACTATGTGCGCTTTCTGGGCAGGGAGTCCGGCTATCTGTTCGTCAGCCATGTGGATGCCCTTGCCGGGCAGCCCCATGTGCTGGACGAGCAAGGCTATCTGGATGCCGCCGCGCAGGGCGAGAAACTGTATAAGCGCATTGAGTTCGTCAGCTTGCAGGACATGAAAGGCTCCAAGTATTTCGGCGGCGAGTACGACAAGCTGCGCCACCTGACCGAGTTGAACTGGGATGTGCTGGTCATCGACGAAGCCCACGAGGGCGTGGACACCTACAAGACCGACCTTGCCTTTGACCGTATCCGCCGCCGCTTCACGCTGCACCTGTCCGGCACGCCTTTCAAGGCGCTGGCGAACGACAAGTTTGCCGGGGATGCCATCTTCAACTGGACCTACGCCGATGAGCAGGCCGCCAAGCGGAACTGGCAGGGCGCACCGGGGCAGCAGAACCCCTACGCAAACCTCCCCATGCTCAACCTCTACACCTACCAGATGTCCGAGATCATCCGAGACGAGATCCGGCAGGGCGTGGAGATCGACGGCGAAACGCAGGAATTTGCCTTTGACCTGAACGAGTTCTTCAAGGTGAAGCCCAGCGGCAGCTTTGAGCACGAAGCTGAGGTGGACCGTTTTCTGGATGCCATGACCACCCAGAACAAATTTCCGTTTTCCACCCCGGAACTGCGTGCCGAACTGAAGCACACCTTCTGGTTGCTGAACCGGGTGGACAGTGCCAGAGCGCTGGCGAAAAAGCTGCAGGCGCACCCGGTATTCCGGGACTATGAGGTGATCCTTGCCGCCGGTGACGGCAAGCTGGACGACACGGACGAGAACCAGAAGAGCTTTGACCGGGTAAAAGCCGCCATTGCACACCACGAAAAGACCATTACCCTGTCGGTGGGGCAGCTGACCACCGGCGTGACCATCCCGGAGTGGTCGGCGGTGCTGATGCTCTCCAACCTGAAAAGCCCGGCGCTTTATATGCAGGCGGCGTTCCGTGCCCAGAACCCCTGTCTTTTCCACGAAAACGGCACCTTCCGCCGCAAAGAGAACGCCTATGTGTTCGATTTTGACCCTGCACGCACCCTGCTGATCTACGAGCAGTTCGCCAACGACCTTTCTCAGGACACCGCCAGCGGCAAGGGCGACACCGAGGAGCGCAAGGCGCACATCCAGAATCTGCTCAACTTCTTCCCGGTCATTGGTGAGGACGAGGAAGGGGAGATGATCCCGCTGGATGCAGAAAAAGTCCTCAGCATCCCCCGGAAGATCAAGTCCAAAGAAGTGGTGCGGATGGGCTTCCAGAGCAACTTCCTGTTCCAGAACATTTCCAACGTATTCAGTGCCCCGCAGGAGGTGCTGGACATTCTGCAAAACTTCCAGCCCATAAGCGAAGCCAAGGCAAAGCCCATCCAGATCACCCCGGAGACCGGCGCAGACCTCTCCCTGAACGACAAGGGCGAGGTGGATTTGGACGAGGGCTACGTCATCGGCAAGGCAGCGGATGTGTTCGGGGAAAAAATTTACGAGAGCACCCCGGCGCTGGACACCGCCCTGCAAGACCTGACCGATGCTCCGGCTCCTGCCAAAGAAGAGCATCTGGAACCTCTGAAAAAGAGCATCACCAAGGAGATCATCACCCCCATGGTGGAGCAGGCAAAGCAGGAGTATGGGCGGGACCTGAAGCTGTCCGACCAGAAGCGGTTTGAGAGCGCCGCAAAAGCCAAGATGGACGTGGCGGTGAACAAGGTGGTGGACAACTACCGCATCGACCAGAGCCAGCTGGAGACCCAGCGCACCCAGCAGCTGCAAGGCTGCACCACTGCCCAGCAGCGCCAGCAGGTGAACCGGGAGTTTGACGCAAAGCAGCAGCAGAGCACCGCCGCCCTGATGGAGACCCTGCAAACCACCATCCAGCAGACGGCGCAGGAAATGCAGCAGACCATCGTGCGCACCGTGGAGACCAACCAGAAGGAGCAGGAGAAAAAAGGCTACGAGGACACCGTCCGTGACCATCTCCGGGGCTTTTCCCGCACCATCCCGTCCTTCCTCATGGCCTACGGCGACGAGACCGTGACACTGGCAAACTTTGACCAAATCATCCCGGACAAGGTCTTTCAGGAGGTCACCAGCATTACGCTGGAACAGTTCCGCTTTTTGCGGGACGGCGGACCGTACATCAACCAAGCCACCGGACAGGAGGAGCACTTTGCAGGCCGCCTGTTCGACCCAGTGGTGTTTGACGATTCGGTGAAGGAATTTCTGAACCTGAAGGTCAAGCTGGCAGATTACTTTGACGAGAGCCGCACCGAGGATATCTTCGATTACATCCCACCTCAGAAAACCAACCAGATCTTCACCCCCAAGTGGGTGGTGAAAAAGATGGTGGACTTGTTAGAAAAGGAAAACCCCGGCTGCTTCGATGACCCCGGCAAGACCTTCCTGGATCCCTACATGAAGTCCGGCCTGTACATTACGGAAATCGTAAAGCGCCTTTACCGCAGCGAGAAGATGCGGCAAACTTTCCCGGACGATAACGCCCGGCTGGAACATATCTTTGCCAAGCAGGTCTATGGGCTTGCGCCCACCGAGATCATCTACCGCATTGCTATCAGCTACATTCTGGGCTTTGCAAAGGATCACGGCATCACCGCCCACCATATCCGTCAGGCCGATACGCTGGAATTTGCCAAGGCGGGCACCATGGAAAGGGAACTGGATAAGATTTTCAGAGACTGAGAAATAGAATACGGCATAAAACCAAAGGCGGCTGTCTGCATGGGTGCAGATGGCTGCCTTTTTGTGCTATACGATTACGAAAACGAACGAATTTGTCTGTTCTCGTTACATCGGAGCTGGGCAAGAGTGCAGAGAGGTGCGGGTCGCCAGTGGCGACCTCAAAAGGCCGCAGGCATTTTGAAGCACCGACCGAGCCGACAGGCGAGACCAGCTCTTTGCACTGGGCAAGGGTGAAAACCTTGCCCAGTGATATGATGCTGTGCGTCATATCCTACTGGGTATTATCTGGCGCAAAACGGAGATTAGAAAAATCATTTATAGTTAGATTATTTACATATAATAAATAGGGGCAAGGAAATGTTTATCGTGACCATTGACGGTATCTTTTTACTATTTAAAAATATTTTGAAATAACCTTGTATAAAGAGTATGTGTGTGATATAATCTATTTAAAGATTGTTTGAAATAGATTGGAGCGTGATCGCTTGGCTATAAATGAAGTGTTAGCTGCTTTAGCAGACGATACACGTCGAAAAATTCTGCTAAAGTTACAGGAAGGTAAAATAAGTTCAGGAGATTTAGCAATCTCATTGGATATGACACCACAGGCATTGTCATACCATTTATCGAAGCTAAAAAAGGCAGACTTGATTTATGAAACTCGATATAAAAATTATATTTATTACGAATTGAATTTATCTATCCTTGATGAAACAATTATGTGGATCAGTAATTTGCGTGGAGGTCAACAATGAAAAAGAAAATGGTCGTTTTTTACAGTCTCATGTTTTTACCATTGGTAGTTGTCCTGATTGCCTTACAGTTCTTGCCAGAGCAAATCCCGGCTCATTATGATATGAATAATCAAGTGACACGTTGGGGTAGCAAATATGAAACACTAATTTTCCCTATAATTACAGTTTTATTTGGCTATTTTATGCTTGCCATGGCTAAGTTATCCTCAAAACAAGAAGAAAATGGAAGTAATAACAAAAATGTATGTATTGTGACTGGAATAGCATCTCTTGCGCTTTTTAACGCTATGACATTCTATTTTTTGTATGCTGATTTCAATTCGATTGAAAATCTGTCTTCCATTGCACTTGATATAAATCAACTTTTATTCGGACTGCTTGGAGTTTCAATGGTTCTATTGGGTAACATTATGCCAAAACTGCGAATGAACTCAGTTGTAGGGCTGAGAACCGTATGGAGTATAAAAAATGAAACAGCGTGGAAAAAAAGCCAACGCTTTGGAGGTATTTCGTTTATCGTGGGAGGTATTATTATAATCATAGTATGCTTTTTGACGAAAGGCTTTTCTTGCTTTTGGTGGACAATGAGCATTGTAGCAGTTCTTTTGATTATTAACACCTGCTATACCTACACATTATCAAAATACTAATGCCGCAATCCGTGATTCACGAGATGCTATATATGAAACACCCTACAAGACTAAAAATCTTGCAGGGTGTTTTCTTGTACTCTAATTTATATGTAACCAGCCCCGAAACCGGGGCTGAAGATTTCTCCGAAATGACGGATGCGGAAGCCCAACAACTGGGATTTTCCTTCTGATGGACAGCGGTTTCAAGCAAAACACCATAGGAATCCTGCAAAGCGTTGTCAGACCGGCGTTTGAGATGGCGGTGGAGGATGACATCATCCGCAAGAATCCATTCAAGTTCAAGCTGTCGGACGTTGTGCCGAAGGACGCTTATGTGCGTGATGCACTGACCAGAGAGCAGCAGGAGAAATATCTGCAATTCGTTCAGGACTATGGCGGCAACTATTATGATGATATCGTCATTCTTATGGGAACCGGCTTGCGTGTGAGTGAGTTGTATGGCCTGACACGAGCAGATATCGACTTTGAACGGCACTGTATCCATGTCCGGCGGCAGCTTTGCCGGACGGCTGAAAAGCCCTACTTTGTCACACCGCCGAAAACAAAAAGCGGTATCCGCAATGTTCCCATGACAAATACCGTTTGTGCAGCGTTGCGGCGTGTAGTAAAAGTCAGAGCGTCCACGAAAGTGGAAGCGCTGGTGGATGGTTGCAGCGGATTCCTCTTTCTGGACAAGTCCGGAATGCCGAAGGTGGCAATGCACTTGGAAAACTATATGCGTGGCGTGCAGGGAAAGTTTGAGAAGGCGTACAGTAAACCTGTTCCGCGCATTACACCTCACGTGCTGCGACACACCTTCTGCACCAATGTCCAGCAGGCCGGGTTGGATGTGAAGAGCCTGCAATACCTGATGGGGCACTCCAATGCCAGTGTGACGCTGGATGTCTACACGCACAGCAGTTTTGAATCGGTTGAGAAGGCCTTTGAACAGATTGTCGGAAACCTGTGATTTTCGATGTATGAAACAGAATTGCTTACGCCAAAACTTACGCCAATCACCCGGTAAGTGGCGTAGATTTGCGTAGAAAAACGTGGATCGTGCAAAAACGGAGAATCTGGAAAAATCGGCTTGTGGCCTTGATAATTCTACAGAAGTCTACGTTTCCCGATATTCGTGATTCGGCTCCAAAAGTGTGGTTTGGAAGGGCGGCATGTACTAATCCGTACCAGTCTTTCTTAATAAGATACGCCAGAGAGGTAGAATTTCTCTTCGGAGAGGTTCCACCTCTTTTTATGTATACCCTGCACCCCTGCTGCCCACCCTAACCATACGGAAAGGGGGCGCGGGGATGTCCGGCAAACGGGTATTGGCGGTGTATGCCGCCTTGCTGCTGGGGTTTGCGGTGGTGCTGTGCCGGTTGTATCTGCTGGCGCTGCACCCCGCCTATGCTGCACGGGCGGCGGCGCAGAGCACGGTCACCCTGCAACTGCCCGCCCGGCGGGGCAACTTTTATGATGCGCAGGGGAGGCTGCTCACCGGTCTTGAGGAGCGCTGGCAGGTGGTGTGCTTTCCCGGGCAGGGAAACTACGACCGCCTGTATGCCTGCACCGATGCCGCCGGACAGGCGCTTTTGTACCGTAGCCGCAGCCGCGCCGCCCCGTTTTTGCTGGAGGTGAACTGCGACCCTACTCGTCTTGGTCTGAGCGGTTACCTCACCGCCCGACGGTATGCCGCAGTGCCGCTGTGTCAGCATCTGCTGGGCTATCTGGATGGCACGGGTCATGGCGCTGCCGGGCTGGAAAAGGCATTGGACGGCGTGCTTTCCGGCACAGGGGAGCACAGCAGTCTTGTCTGCGCCGTGACGGCGCAGGGCACGCTGCGCACCGGAGAAACACCTAAGCTTTTGCAAGCCGACAGCGGGGCGCTGGGCGTGCAGCTGACCATCTCCCGCCCGGTGCAGCGGGCGGTGGAGGCAGTGGCAGCAAGTACCATGACAAACGGTTGCATTCTGGTGTTGGATACCGCCACAGCGGCGGTGCGCGCCAGCGTCAGTGTGCCGGGCTACGACCCGGAGCACCTGGCTGACAGCTTACAGGCAGAGAACAGCCCCTTTTTGAACCGGGCGCTGCAATGCTACGCGGTGGGGTCAGTGTTCAAGCCGGTGCTGGCGGCGGCTGCAATGGAAGCGGGCTTGCAGCCGGTTTTCGAGTGCACCGGCGCAGTGGTAGTGGATGGACAAATTTTTCGCTGCGCGGGCGGGGTGCCGCACGGGCAGGTTGACCTTGCAGCTGCGCTAGAAAAAAGCTGTAACGGCTATTTTATCCGTCTGGGGCAGCAGCTGGGCGCAGAAAGCCTGCTGGACGCCGCTAAAGCCTTTGGCTTTGGGAAGAGCCTGCCGCTGGCAGAGGGGCTTGCCGCCGAGGCCGGGCAGCTGCCCGCCCCGCAGGAGTTAGCGCAAAGCGGGCAGCTGGCTAATTTCAGCTTTGGGCAGGGCAGTCTGCTGGCAACACCTATGCAGGTGGCGGCGCTGTTCAACACCTTTGCGGCGGACGGCGTATACCGCGCTCCCTATGTGCTGCAAGCCACGCTGGACGAGACCACAGGACAGCCGGTGGAGAACCTCAGCCACCCTCGGGGACGGCGGGTGATTCCAGCACAGAGCGCAGCGCTTTTGCGCGCCATGCTGGTACAGGTGGTGCAGCAGGGCACCGCGCAGGATGCCGCCGGGCTTTCCGGTGGGGCGGGCGGTAAGACCGGCACCGCCCAGACCGGGCAGTTCACCCCGGAGGGCGCCGAGCGCTGCAACCTGTGGTTTGCGGGGTTCTGGCCGGCAGAAAAGCCCCGCTATACCATTGTGGTATTGCAGGACGGCGCAGTGCACACCGCGTACTCCGGTGCAGATATCTTTGCGCAGGTCTGCAACGCGCTGGAAGCGGCGGGGTAAATGCGCGGATTCTACTTGCAATTTTGGCTTTATTATGTTACTATATAGTTGTATTTTTGCGTAGTTTTCCGTATTTACAAATAAAAGGAGCGTTACGATTCATGTCTGTTATCGAAATTGTTGGCGGCGCCATTCTGCTGGTGGCTTCGCTGGTCATCGTTTTCCTCACCCTCATGCAGCACACCCACGGTCAGGGTCTGTCCGGTGCCATCAACGGCAGTGTGGGCGGTGCCAACAATGCGCGACTGACCCCGGCAGATCAGATGCTGGCTAAGGTCACCCGCATTGCAGGCGTGGTGTTCTTTGTGGTTGCTATTCTGGCTTGCCTGTTTGCAGGCCGTCTGGCAGGCTGAGAAGGCGTTGCAGCCCCGTGAACGGACGGGGCTGTTTTTCTGTGCAGAAAAAAGTGCGGGCAGCCGGTTCTGCGGGCTGCCGCAAAGAGGGGACAGGGGAAAAGTGCCCGTCCCAAGGCAGGGCTGTGCTCCGCAGGAGATGCACGGCCACGGAAGTGAAGGAGAAAATATTTTATGGCAATGCGCGATAAAATTGAGCACGCGATCCAGAATCAGCCGTGCACCGTAAAAGATCTGAAGAATAAGTTCGGCGGGGATCGCGGCGCTGACCGCAAGGTGATGGAGGCTGTGGACCAGCTGGTGCACGAGGCTGTCATCTGCCAGCGGCAGGGCGTGTTCTTCACCGTGCGCAGCGGCCGTGCCGATAAGGCACTGCTGTGCAAGGTGGTAAAGCTGGGCAAGAATTTTGCCTTCGTCATGCTGGAGGACGGCACCAGCGATATCTTTATCCCTGGTCGGTTCACCCGCGGCGCAATGCCCGGCGACAAGGTGCTGGTGGAAAAGTTTGCACATCCCCGGGTAGAGGGCAGTGATGAAGGCGAGATCCTTGCTGTTCTGGAAGAGAAAAATTCTCTGGTGGGCACCATGCACCGCATGGAGGGCCGCCTGAAGTTCGTGCCGGACGATTGCCCCGCCATCTCCATGCAGGTCATGCGGGACTGCGAAGGCAGCGCCAAGGACGGCGACAAGGTGGCAGTGGAGATTCTGCTGCGCGGCAACCGTCAGGAGGATCACCGCGTAGGTGTGGCCATGCGCTTTGGCAGCTGCGATGAGGCCAAGCGCTGCGCAAAGGCACTGCTCTACGCGCAGGATATCCGCAACCGCTTCCCGGACAAGGTGCGGGACGAGGCCAAAAAGCTGGACAACGCCGAGGTGTCTGCTGCGGACTGCGAGGGCCGCATGGACCTGCGCGCCCTGCCGATCTTTACCATCGACAGCGCCGAGACCAAGGACATCGACGATGCTATCAGTCTGACCAAGACCCCGGACGGCGGCTTTGAGCTGGGCGTGCACATTGCGGATGTTTCCAACTACGTCAAGCCCGGCTCCGAGCTGGACAACGAGGCCTTTAACCGCGCTACCAGCGTCTACTATGCCGATCAGGTGGTGCCCATGCTGCCCAAGCAGCTGTCCAACGGCATTTGCAGCCTGAACGAGGGCGTGCTGCGGCTGGCCTTCTCCTGTTTGATGCGGCTGGATAAGGACGGCAACCTGACCGACTACCGCTTTGTCAAGTCCGTCATCCGCAGCCGGGTCAAGGGCGTGTATTCCGAGATCAACGCCCTGCTGGCCGGCAGCACCGATGACGAATTGACCGGTAAGTACCACGAGGTACTGGCGCAGCTGCCTGCCATGAAGGAGCTGTACGGCCACCGTGCCCGTCTGCGCAAGGAGCGCGGCTGCATGGATATCGAGAGCGGCGAGGTAAAGCTGATCCTGGACGAGGACGGCCACTGCATCGACGTAAAAAAGCGCACCTCCGGCGAGAGCGAAGCTATGATCGAAGAGTTCATGCTGCTGGCAAACCAGTGCGCTGCCCACTTTGCCCGCGTAAAGCAGATTCCCTTTGTGTACCGTGTGCACGAGGAGCCCAACGCCGAAAAGCTGGAGCGCTTGCACGGGTTGCTGCAGGCCTGCGGCGTCAACGACCACTTTGCCAAGGATGTGCCCACTCCCAAGGAGCTGAGCGCCATTCTGGAGGGTGTGCGCGGCACGGCCTACGAGCAGATCATCAATGTTGGTATGCTGCGCTGCATGTCCAAGGCTGTGTACGAGGAAAAACCCAAGGGACACTACGGTCTGGTGTTGCAGGACTATGCCCACTTCACCAGCCCCATCCGCCGCTACCCGGACTTGGCCATCCACCGCATCATGACCGCCCAGCTCAAGGGCACGGACAAGGACACCATGATCCTGCGTTACAGCGAGTTTGCCGAGGACGTCAGCAAGCAGGCCAGCGAGCGCGAAGTCATCGCCATGCAGATCGAGCGCAAGGCCGAGGACTGCTACAAGGCCGAGTATGCCCGCCGCCATTTGGGCGAGTGCTACGAGGGCCGCATCTCCGGCGTGACCCAGCGCGGCCTGTTCATCGAGCTGGAAAACGGCGTGGAGGGCTTTGTGCCCGCTTCCAGCCTGACCGCTACCGGCACCATGCTTACCGAGGGCGTGCGCCTTTCCGACCCTGTTTCCGGCAAGAACTGGAATCTGGGCGATACCATGATGATCACCATCGTGCGCGCAGACGTCAATCTGGGCAAGATCGACTTTGAGGTCGCCCCGGAAAGCGCAAAGCAGTAACCTTATCATAAAACAAAAACAGACTGCCCCCGAAGCAGATCGCGTAAGACCGCGCTGCTTCGGGGACAGTTTTTTGCAATTCTTAGGATCTCCGCAAAAGAAAATGCCCGCCTGAAGACCAGACGTGCGGTAAATCGACATGGAAAAGATCAAAGCGGATACTTCCCGAAAAACTGCTGGGCAATTCCATCCAGTTGTGCGGTGATCTGCCGGAAGTCCTGATTGAGATCCAAGGTGCGTGCACCGATCTGGTTGCCGCCCAAGTTGAACAGGCAATCCGGGGTGATGGTTTCCTGCGTTTTGGCGTAGACCAGCAGCCCGGAAACGTTTCCGGTATGGGCAGCGTCCTGATTTTTGACGTAGGTGTAGATCTGGTAGAGGTTGGCAGAATGCAAGGTCTCTTTGTTGAAACGCTGATGCAATGTCTGGCTGTAATACTTGGCATCCAAAATCAGAATTTTTTCATGGAAACGCAGAAAAATATCGGTTTGCATGGCGGGGAGAAACCGCAGCATGGCAGCATCGTGCTCTCCTACAAGATCCCATTTGACCTGTGCAGCTTTAACTTCGGTAAGATAGGTGTGGTGCTTTCGGTAATATTCCAGAATAAAGCGTTCGTACAGCTTTGCCATGCGTTCATCCAAAAATGCTGTCATTTTATAGCTGCCGTTTTCGGTGGTCTGCAGCATATCGTGCAGCACGAAATAGCAGAGATTCAGTAGCATCTCGTAATTCTGATTGCTCCGCTGATAATGTAACTGCTTCCATGGGATTTGAGAGGGAAGCAGTACAGAAACCGTGTCCAGAAACAGAAGCACTTTCTTCAATTCCACTTTGCGCGCAGCAGAAACATTCTCGTCCCGAAGCAGCACTTGCAGGGTGGTTTTCAGGATCTGGTTATACAGGTTGTCTTCCGAAAGCTCGTCAAAGGTACAGGCGACTTGCGGCTTGTGCTGGATGAGGGTCTTAATGGTCTGCGGAAGATCCAGCTTTCCCCGCAAAACCGACCGGGTCTCACTTCGGGAAACATATTCCCGATAAAGCCCCTGCTTCAGCTGCCGGGAAACGCCCTTTGCAAGGATAGCGGCAAACAAATCGTCGATGTGCTCAAACTTTTCCGAGGCAATGCACTGATAATCCTGCTGCTGCAGCACCTGATAGGCGTAAGAGAGCATATAGTAGATGTTCTGGATAAAGATCCCTTTGTCAGTCGTCATTGAAAACACCACGCAGATTTTCTTCCCAACGATGCAGCTTGTCGGGCGCATCGAACCAGTATTCTGCCAGCGTAGGGAGAAGGTCAAATTCCACCACGGAGCGCATCCAATCAGCGGTGCAGGCGGCAGGGTCGGCCAGACAGAAGTAGCTGTGACCAATACGGAAGCCGGAACCAAGGGAGGCATCTGCAGTGATCTCCCGGTTCAATGCCTTGACCTGTTCCACCAGAGCATTGAAGGTTTCGTTGTCAAGCGCAGATTGATAGTTCTGGAATCCCTCGGAGGTGAACGCCGGTTCCATTTCAAAGAAACTGAACCGTCTGCGCAGCGCATAGTCGATCATAGCGAGACTCCGGTCGGCAGTATTCATCATGCCAATGATGTAGAGATTTTCCGGGACATAGAAGGGCATCCCATTATAGGCCAGAGTGATCTTTTCACCCCGGTGGTCGCTTTCAATCAGCATCATCAGCTCGCCGAAGATCTTGCTCAGGTTGCCCCGGTTGATCTCATCGATGAGGAAAAAGTACTCCCGGTCAGGGTCGTTGGAAGCCTTCTGGCAGAAGCGGTAAAATACACCCTCGGTCAGTTTGAAGCCGGAGCCATCCGGCCGGTAGCCCAGCATGAAATCCTCGTAAGAGTAATTCTGATGGAACTGTACGAACTCCACCCGGGAAGAATCGGCTTGGCCCATCATGGAGTACGCCAGCCGTTTGGCGGCGTAGGTCTTTCCAACGCCGGGTGCGCCTTGCAGAATAACGTTCTTTTTGCGGCGCAGTAGAGAGACCAAAACGTCATAGCGCGGTTCGCTCAGAAATACGCTGTTCAGAAAATCTGATTTTGTATAAGCGTTCGATGCTATCGAACGGACAGGTGCTGGATTTTCTTCCCGGATGAGGTCCAAAATAAAGTTGTATTCTCCTTCCGAAAGCTTGAACAGGCTTCCATTCTGTTGTACAAAAAACTCCATCTTTTCCAGTTCCGGACAATCTTTCAGAGTGGAGTATTCAATGGGGGATATTAGATTTTCGATCTTTTCAAAATAAAGTTCTTTTCCGTTATTTTCTTGTGTGATTTTTGCAAGAGCAACTACTTTTTTAACGGGGTTGGCCTCGTAGCAGATGACGGGATCACCTGCCTTAGCATCCAGAATGTTCTGAAAGATCCGCCGCTTATGACCGCTTTCGTTGTATAATGTATACGATTGTTCTTCACCGACTTTGAGATCGGAAAACTGCCAGATTTTTGGACTTGCGGTCAGCCACCAGTAGTGGCGGGGAGAAGTAGAGTCTTTTTCAGAAGAAACAGAATAAAGGGGAATATGAGAAAGGTCAGTTTTTTTCAGGGCTTGAATAAGCTCATCCCGCAAACGCCAAATATAAGAGCCGTCTTCTTTGGAATCTGCGCTTTTGCCGGTATACAGAACAGGCCACCAGCGGGAGTTTTCGCTGTCGCGCGGCATGAGGGGACAATTTGTCTTTTCAACGACCCTTCGTGCAAGGCTGGAAGAACCCATATTGTAGAAGCCGGCAGCTTCACCGTACTTGATCGCAAGCTGCTTGCAGGTGGCTTGACCACCATAATCCAGCATACATTTCATAATGCGGAGCGCATTCTGTGTAAAGACAGACGGGTCGTTCAGCAGACTGATCCACTGCTCTGTAGTAATGCCCGGATCATAGTCTGCTTTGCTGGGAAACCACTCGGATTCCTTCTGAGCGACTGTCTGTTCCTGAAGATAATAGCGGCTCAGATAAAAGCCCAGATCAATGGCAGCAATATTCCAGTGTGTGTCGGGCCAGTATTTCCCGGCAGGGGCTGCATCAATGGCGCTGCGGATCATCTGGGTGACGGCAGTATTTTGGCTCAGCGCCGTCCGCAGTTCATCATAAAGACGATAGCTGTTCAGCAGAGAGTCGATGGAACCATCCCGTTTGGGTGGTGCGTCAAAGTTTAATTCTTTTGCGATATCACGGGATACGGCATACCGATAGGCATAATATTTATCCGGGAACTGAAGCCACAGATAGACGCTGATAGCACTGGTGTTCTGGTAGTGGTTGTTCCAGCTGCCGTCGTTGTATTTTATGCGCAGGGATTCGGCAGCAGCTTGAAATGCGGCGATGCGCTGAGAAAGCCCGATGGATTCATCAAACAGACTGCGGAACATAGTGCGGGTAGCTTCACAGTCTGCTGCTGCGAAATCTAGGATCATCGCGCGGGGATAGGCATAGCCGGTGTCCAAAAGCGAAAAGACCTTTGCAGTGGCTTCCTTGAACATTCCGCCAAAATCTGCCGCGTCAATATTCCAGTGGTCGTGGAATTGTTGTGCAGCTTCCCATTTGAAATCTTCTCCATGAAGCCAGTGCTGCGAAAAATAGGCCTGGTATCCGCGCAAAACAGGCTCCAGCTTTGCATGATCGATCATAGCTGCTCCCTCCAAAATCAAAAAGTCTTTAAGATATTGTACCACGATAAAAGTAGAAACACCATATTCCGGCAAAAGAAAATGCCCGCCTGAAAACCAGACGGGCGAATGATTGTCACTTTGCTGCAATTTTTCTCTGATTCTTCGCCAAAACGCAGAAAATGCGGAAACCACTTGATTTGCATGGGTTTCCGTACTAGAATGGAAACCGGAAAGAAAACTTCGGTTTCCAGAAGGAGGATGCTCATGCAGGAGGATCTCAGCGCCCTTGTGCGCACGCAGGCGATGCAGTTGTTCCGTCAACAGGGGCTGCATTTCACCATGCAGCAGGTGGCAGAGCCGCTGCATATCAGCAAAAAAACCATCTACACCGTTTACCCCTCCAAGGAGGCCCTTCTGCTGGACATGGTAGACCACGCCTTTGCGGACATCCACCGCTGCAAGCAGGAGATTCTGGCAGGCAGCGGTACTTTGCAGGAAAAGCTGCGGGCAGTCATCATTGCCATGCCGACGGAATATGCTGCGCTGGACCTGCGGCAGATGAAGGAGCTGGACGAGAAATACCCGGTGGTGGCGGCGCGGGTGCGCAGTCAATTGGAAAACGGGTGGGAGCCCACCATGGCGCTGCTGGAGCAGGCTGTGGCTGAGGGGGTCATGCGTCCGGTGTCCCTGCCGGTGCTGCGGCAGATGATTACCGCATCCATTGAGAGCTTTCTGGCAGACCGCAGTCTGGCAGAAAGCGGGGTGCAGTATGTGGCTGTACTGGAGGAAATGATCTCGATTCTACTGGAAGGAGTGCTGCCCCGATGAAACACAGCTTTTGCGAGGACTGGGAGTTTACACGACACTGGACGGAAGCCTTTGGCAAGGGGTTACCTGTACCAAAACAACAAGCCGTCCGCTTGCCCCATACCTGCCGGGAGGTGCCGCTGCACTATGCCTCTCCGGCCGATTACGAGATGGTCTGCGGCTACCGCAAACGGTTCCGGGTGCCGCCGGTACAGGCTGCGCCCCGGCTGTTTGTCCGCTTTGACGGCGCTGCCCATCAGGCGGTGGTGCGGGTCAACGGCAGGGTTGCCGGGCAGCATCGGGGCGGCTATACCGGCTTTACGGTGGAGATTACCGACCTTGTAGATCGGGAGGGTGAAAATCTGTTGACCGTGCAGCTGGACACCCGGGAGGCCCCCGCTATCCCGCCCTTTGGCTTTGTCATCGACTACCTGACCTACGGTGGGCTGTACCGGGAGGTCTGGCTGGAAGCGACCGCCGAAAGCCGCCTGACCGATTTGTTCGTCTACACGCCCACCCTGCATGACGCTGTGGTGCAGTGGACGGCAGAGCTTGCGCCCGCAGCCGCGGCGGTCCGCATCCGGCTGGAGACCGCAGACGGCGCCCTGCTGGCAGAGCAGACCGCGCAGGCAGCAGAAACCGGGAAGATCCAGCTTTCTGTGCCGGATGCACAGCCGTGGGATACAGAACATCCGGTTTTGCATCATGCCATTGCAGAGCTTTTGAACGCAGCCGGACAAGCCATCGACCGCAAACAGGTGACTTTTGGCTTCCGCACAGCGGAATTCAAGGCGGATGGCTTCTACCTCAACGGCAAAAAGACCTTTCTGCGGGGGTTGAACCGGCACCAGAGCTTTCCTTACATCGGTTACGCCGCACCGGAAAGCCTGCAGCGGGAGGATGCCCGCATTTTGCAGGAGGAGCTGCACTGCACCGCCGTGCGCACCAGCCACTATCCCCAAAGCCAATATTTTCTGGACGAGTGCGACCGCCGGGGCCTGCTGGTGTTCACTGAATTGCCGGGCTGGCAGCACATCGGGGACGACAACTGGAAGAACGCCGCCTGCGAGATGCTGCAGGAGATGCTCTTGCAGAACCGCAATCACCCCAGCATCATCCTGTGGGGCGTGCGCATCAACGAGAGCGTGGACGACGATGCCTTCTACACCCGCACCAATCAAATCGCCCATCAGCTGGACCCCAGCCGTGCCACCTCCGGCGTGCGGTATCTGGAAAAGAGCCATCTGCTGGAGGACGTCTACGCCTACAACGATTTTTCCCACAACGGCGTAACGCCCGGCGCAAAGCCCAAAAAGGACGTGACCCCGGATATGGGCAAGGCGCTGCTCATCTCGGAGTGCAACGGCCATATGTACCCAACCAAAGCCTTTGACGATGGTCCCCATCGACAGGAACACGCCCTGCGGCACGTCCGGGTACAGAACGCCGCCTATGCTAGTGGGGAGCACGCCGGGTGCTTTGGCTGGTGTATGTTCGATTACCAGACCCACAAGGACTTCGGCTCTGGGGACCGCATCTGCTACCACGGCGTGCTGGACAGCTTCCGCAACCCCAAATTGGCGGCGGCGGTCTATGCCAGTCAGGGCGATACTGACCCGGTGCTGGCGGTCAGCTCCTCTATGGACATCGGCGATAACCCCGCCGGGCAGCTGGGCACGGCCTACGTTTTCAGCAATGCCCAGCAGGTAAAGCTTTACAAAAACGATGTGTTCGTCACCGCCCTGCGCCGCAGCCAGTGGACAGCGCTGCCCCACCCGCCCTTTGTGATGGACGATACCATCGGCGAGCTGCTGGAAACGCAGGAACACTTTTCTCCCTCCAAGGCAGCCGCTGTGCGGGACTGCCTGCTGGCCACCGGGAAATACGGCTTGGCAGGGCTGCCACTGGTCTACAAGGTCAAATTCGGCTGGTGTATGCTGCGCTACAAAATGAGCTTTGAAGATGGCGTGGCGCTCTACGGCAAGTACGTTGGCAACTGGGGCGGCGAAGCCACCCGCTGGCGGTTCGATGCCGTGCAGGACGGCAGCGTGGTGCGCAGCGTGACCCTTTGCCCCAGTGCAAAGCTGCACTTGGAAGTCAAAGTCAGCAGGACGACCCTGCGGGAGCAGGATACCTACGATATGCCCGCTGTCCGGGTGCGCATTCTGGACGAGAACGGCACTCCTGCTCCCTACGCACAGTTCCCGGTGCAGTTTGCGGTGGAGGGCAGCGCCGCCCTTGTGGGCCCGCAGACGGCGGTGGCCGAAGGCGGCATGACCGGAACCTATCTGCGCACCGTGGGCGCTGCCGGAGAAGCCCTGCTGACCGTTTCTGCCCCGCAGACCCAGCCCGTTGCGGTGCGGTTCACCATTGAAAAGGAGGACGCTGTATGGAACTGACCCTGAAACAAAAAACCGCATTCGGCATTGGTGCCGTGGGCAAGGATATGGTATACGCCCTGTCGGCTTCTTATGTCATGTATTATTATCAGGACGTGCTGGGACTTTCGGCAAGCTTTGTGGGACTGGTGCTCATGGCTGCCCGGTTCTTCGATGCCTTCAACGACCCCTTTATGGGCGTTCTGGTGGCAAAGACCCGCACTCGCTGGGGACGTTTCCGTCCGTGGATCTTTTCCGGTACGCTGCTCAATGCGCTGGTGCTCTACGCCCTGTTTGCCGCCCCTGTGCTGGACGAAGCAGCGCTGATGGTCTATTTCAGCGTGGTGTACATCCTGTGGGGCGTTACCTATACCATGATGGATATTCCGTATTGGTCCATGATCCCCGCCGTGACCCGCACCCCAAAAGACCGGGAGAACCTTTCTATGGTGGGGCGCACCTGTGCAGGCGTTGGTTCGGCACTCATTGCCATGTTCACCATGCTGCTGGTGGGAGCCCTTGGCGGCGACAGCGAGCGCGCTGGCTTCCGCTGGGTGGCATTGATCGTAGCGGTAATTTTTGCAATGACAGAGCTGGTGTGCTGCATTTCCATGAAAGAAACCACCCCCAGTGAGATGAAGACCGCCACCGTAAAGGAGATGTTCTCCGCCCTGTTCCGCAACGATCAGGCTATGGTAGTGGTGGGCAGCATCGTGCTGATCAACTCGGCGCTGTACCTTACCTCCAACTTCATCATCTATTTCTTCAAATACGACCTTGGCGGTGCAGGCTGGAAAGCCACCTACACCCTGTTTTCCACCGTGGGCGGTGCGGCGCAGATCCTTGGCATGATGGTGCTTTACCCCTTGCTGCGCAAAAAGTTCAGCAGCACGCAGGTATTTCACCTGAGCCTTGTGCTGGCACTGTGCGGCTACGGCACGCTGCTGGTGTTCTGCCTGACCGGGCTTTCCCATAGCCTTGCCCTGCTGTGCATCCCGGGCGTTGTCGTGTTTGCCTGCAACGGGATGCTGACCGTGCTGACCACCCTGTTCCTTTCCAACAGTGTGGATTACGGCCAGCTCAAGACCGGACGCCGGGAGGAGAGCGTCATCTTTTCCATGCAGACCTTTGTGGTCAAGGCAGCCTCCGGTGTGGCGGTGTTCCTCACCGGCATCGGGCTGGACCTCATCGGTCTTGTGGGCAACACGGAGGAGACCGGCCCGGTGGCAGTACAAAGCGCCGGGACCCTGCTGGGTCTGCGCCTGATGATGACCGTACTGCCCATGCTGGTGCTGGCGGGTGTGCTGGTGCTGTTCCAGCGCAAATTTGTTCTGACCGATGCCCGCGCTGCCGAGATCAGCGCACAGCTCCACGGGGAGGAAGCGAACCATGACTGAAACGCTGCACTGGTACGCGGAAACTTCCGGCGGCGCACAGACAGGCAACTGCACGGTCACGGAGAATGGCGGTGCGCTGCATCTGACGGCAAACCTGCCCGCCGGGACGCTGAAGTCGGTGCGTGCCGAGATGCCGTGGACGATGGCAGCAGACGAGCGTCTGTTCATGAACGGCTACCAGACATGGACCTACAGCCCGGAGCTGGACCGGAACGGCAAGCTGCGCGGCACCGACCACATCCCCGGCTTTCTGCGTAAAAAATATGCCTTTGACCGCTACGGCGATTATCATTTTGCGCCTTACGGACATCAAAAGGGGCAGAGCCACGGCTTTTCCTACTGCTATTTCCGCAAGGGCAAGCAGTTCCGGCTGGTGGCATCGCTGGACGAGAAGCCGGGCTACACCATCCTCCGCTACGACAGCGGCGAAGCCCTGCTGACGCTGGAGCGTGACTGCGCCGGGGTGGAGCATCCCGGCGGCAGCTTTGCTCTGTTCGACCTGTTTTTTGCCGAGGGCAGCGAGACGGAGGTGTTCGACGGCTGGTTTCAGGCTATGGGCATCAAGCCCCGGACTGAAAAGAAGCTGGCAGGCTATTCCAGTTGGTACAACCGCTATCAGAACATCACCGAGGATACCATCCGGGAGGACCTGACCGGCTGCCGCAGCCTGCTTTGCCCGGGAGACCTGTTCCAGATCGATGATGGCTGGGAGCCGAAGGTGGGCGACTGGCTGGAAACAGATGCACAGAAATTCCCCCACGGGCTGAAAGGCATGGTGGAGGAAATTCACGCCGCCGGATTTCAGGCTGGGCTATGGCTTGCACCCTTTGTGTGCGAAAAGGACTCTGCCCTTTTCCGGCAGCACCCGGACTGGCTGCTGAAAGTGGACGGCAAACCGTGGTGCTGCGGCAGCAACTGGAGCAGTTTCTATGCGCTGGATATCGACAACCCGGCGGTGCTGGACTATCTGCGCCGGGTGTTTGACCGGGTGCTGAACGACTGGGGCTTCGACCTTGTCAAGCTGGATTTTCTGTACGGTGCTGCCCCCTTTGGCAACGCCCGCGAGAGCCGGGCGGGCAGAATGTACCGTGCCATGGAGCTGCTGCGCAGCTGGTGCGGGCAAAAGCAGATCCTCGGCTGCGGCGTACCGGTGATGCCGGCTTTCGGGCTGGTGGATTACTGCCGTGTCAGCTGTGACGTAGGGCTGGACTGGGACGATGTGTGGTATATGCGCCTGTTCCACCGGGAGCGGGTGTCCACAAAGCAGGCCATCAACAACACGCTATTCCGGCGGCAGCTCAATGGCCGTGCCTATGGCAGCGACCCGGATGTGTTCTTCCTCCGGGAGGAAAACTGCAAGCTAACGGCAGAGCAAAAACGCACCCTTGCCACGGTCAATGCCCTGCTGGGCAATGTGTTCCTTACCTCGGATATGCCGTCCCACTACACGGATGCGCAGCGGGCAGAGTACCGCCGTCTGCGCGATATATTTGAACATGTAGAACAGGTGAAGGTGAAAACGGAAGAGGGGACGGTTTGTATTCAGTATCTTCTGTATGGCAAACCGCAAAAGTTGCTTTGCAGACCTTTTTAGAAAGCAGCCGAATATGTGCTTGTATAATCATACTTTATAAACGGAGAAAAACGGCTTATATTGGAGAAAAAACGCATTGCATCGTAAGCGAATCGGTGCTACAATATAAACTGTCGAAAGTTGAATATAAGCAGACGAACAGCCGGTAGGTCGAAAGCCTATCGGCTTTTTTCGTGCTATCTCACAAGGTGCTATGTACATAAAGGGTAGGGTGAATAGATTTGGATAAGGCTTTGGATGTTAAAATTTTGTAAAAGAAACGTGAAAAGTGTCTCCTTTTTGCCCGATTTCGGTGTACATAGTGAAGGCCTTTATTTCTGAGCCAGATGAAAGGAGAAAGTGGAAGTCAGGGATTTATTGCAGTTCAGGGGGAGACTGTCGCTGATCATTTGTCATGCATCTGCTTGTTTTGCGTTGCAAAATACTTGTTGGGGACACCCAAACCCTTGAACTGCATCCGTTGGATGCAGGATTAGCGTCTCCAAATGAGAAAGTTTATGGCTCTAACACATTGTCAGCCATTGGTAAACAACTTTTCCAGCCAAAAAAGAAAATAGCGATGATTAAAGATGAACATTGCAGAAAAATGTGATACAATAGAAAATGAAAATCCAAACAACAGGAGGAACCCCCTCGTGGCAAATAATGTGAACGTCAAAAAACTGGAAGCTGACCTGTGGGAGTCGGCAGATCTGCTGCGTGCAGGCTCTAAACTCACCTCGAACCAATACTGTATGCCGGTACTGGGACTGATTTTTCTGCGGTATGCGTACAGCCGCTTCAAACTGGCAGAGCAGGAGATCCTGAAAGACCGTCCCGTGCGCGGCGGTCGGGTGCTGCCGGTGGAGCAAAGCGACTTTGCCGAGAAGAGTGCACTGTTTCTGCCCAAGGAGGCGCAGTACAATTACTTGGTCAATTTGCCCGCCAACATCCCGGAGCAGGGGCTGACCGGCATCGAGGGTAACCCGCTGAACAGTCTGGGCGAAGTGGTGAACAACGCCATGGAACTGGTGGAGCAGCAGAGCGAGCAGCTGCAGGGCGTTCTGCCGAAGGACTACACCATCTTCTCGGATGAACTGCTGGGGGAACTGCTGCGCATCTTCAACAATGATGCGTTGGACGATGTGGGCGGCGATGTGATCGGCCGTATCTACGAGTACTTTTTGAATAAGTTTGCCAAGAACGTGGCACAGGATGACGGCGTGTTCTTTACGCCGAAATCGCTGGTGAAAATGATCGTCAATGTGCTGGAGCCTGCCCACGGCGTTCTGTTGGACCCGGCTTGCGGCAGCGGCGGTATGTTTGTGCAGACCGGCGACTTTGTAAACCATGCGGGCATGATCGCCAACAACACCATGACCTTCTACGGACAGGAAAAGGTGGAGTACAATGCCAAGCTCTGCCTGATGAATATGGCCGTGCATGGTCTGACCGGCGTGATCAAGTCCGGCGATGAAGCCAATACCTTCTATCACGATGCCCACAACCTGAACGGCTGCTGCGACTATGTGATGGCAAATCCGCCGTTTAACGTGGACAAGGTCAAGTCGGAGTCGGCGCAGAGTGCCGGGCGGTTGCCCTTTGGCCTGCCCGGCGTGAACAAGGCCAAGGAAATCGGCAACGCAAACTATCTGTGGGTGTCCTATTTCTACTCCTACCTGAACGAGCATGGCCGTGCGGGTTTTGTGATGGCGTCCTCGGCTACCGACAGTCAGGGCAAAGACAAGGATATCCGTGAAAAGCTCATCCAGACCGGCCATGTGGACGTGATGATGAGCGTGGGCAACAACTTCTTCTACACCAAGAGCCTGCCCTGTTCGCTGTGGTTTCTGGATAAGGGCAAACCGGAACATCTGCTGGACACCGTACTGTTCATCGACGCCCGCAACTATTATACCGTGGTGGACCGTACTCAGAACGAGTGGAGCGACTGGCAGCTGAAGAACCTCAACGCCATTGTCTGGCTCTATCGTAGCGAGGTGGACAAGTACAAGGTGCTTCTGGCGGAGTATCACGCAGAGCTGGCGGACGACCGCCCCTTTGCAGAGATTCAGGCTGCAATGGAACAAAACGTGCAGGCCAAGCGGGAAGAAGCCAAAGCCGCTGTGGATGCAGCGCCCCGCAAGGAGCGCAAGACCACGCAGGAAAAGTTCGACAAGGAGCTGGAAGCCCTCAACGAGAAGCTGACCGTTGCCAAGGAGGCCGTCTGGCTCACCGAAAAGTTTGGCGAGGGCGTTTATCAGGATATCCCCGGTCTGTGCAAGGTGGCCAGCCGCGACACCATCCTCAACGAAAAAGGCGCATCCCTGACGCCCGGTGCCTATGTGGGCGTTGCACCCGTGGAGGACGACGGCGTGGATTTTGCCCAGCGGATGAAGGAAATCCACAAGGAGCTGCTGGAATTGCAGGCAGAGTCCAACCGCCTGATGGAAACCATCTCGAAGAATCTGGAGGAGATGGAGGTATGAAGTGGGAAAAAGTGAAACTGGGGGATATTTGCAAGTATGTGACCTCAGGAGGAACGCCCAAAAGCTCTATAAAAGAATATTATGAGCCTAAGCAAATTCCATGGTTAAAAACTAAAGAAGTCAATTATTGCCGAATTTATGAAACAGAGTCGTATATTTCAAAAGACGGATTAGATAATTCTAGCGCAAAGATGATTCCACAAAATTCAGTGATTGTTGCGATGTACGGACAAGGTGATACAGCTGGAAGAGTAGCGATAAACAAAATTCCACTAACAACAAATCAGGCGTGCTGTAATCTTATCATAGATGAAACTAAGGCATACTATGAGTTTGTATATTATCAATTGGTTACGCTGTATGAAAAAATGGTTTCATTAAAGAATGGTGGAGCACAGCCAAATTTGAATGCAGCGATAATTAAAAGTATTGAGATTAAACTTCCACCTTTAAAAACACAGCGGTATATTGCTGATATTCTCTCTTCCTATGACAATCTGATTGAAAACAACCAGAAACAAATCAAACTGCTGGAAGAAGCAGCCCAGCGGATTTATAAAGAGTGGTTTGTGGATTTGCGCTTTCCGGGGCATGAAAACACGAAAATTGTGGACGGCGTACCGGAGGGGTGGAGCAGAGGACTGTTAAAGGAACTCATTAGTGTTAATTATGGAAAAGACCATAAAAAAGCTCCTGATGATGGAAATATCCCTGTTTATGGCTCTGGCGGTTTAATGCGAAAATGTAATAAATCGCTGTTTTCTGGTGAGGCAGTCCTGATTCCTCGAAAAGGCTCTTTGAATAATATCATGTATGTGGATGAAACATTTTGGACAGTGGACACAATGTTCTATGCTACGATGAAACAACCACATACAGTCGTTTTTGTATATTTCTTTGTCAAAGCATTTGATATGTACTCCATGAATATTGGCGCAGCAGTACCCAGCATGACGGCAAAGATTCTGGACGCGATGGATGTGGTAATTCCCGATAAAGAAACTCTGGAAAAGTTTGACAAACTCACAAAAACATATTTTAATAAAATAAAGACGTTGCAAGGACAAAATGAGCGGTTAAAGATAGCAAGAGATTTGCTGCTAGCGAAGTTGATGAGCGGGGAAGTGGAGGTGTGACACTATCGATAGCAATAAAATAGCTTGAACTTTGATGAAAGGGGTGTTCATAATATGTCAGATTCTCTTAATGAATATTGCGCTGAAGCAAATGATCTTAAGGACGTAAAAGACGCGATGGATAATATTCAAAAACTTCGTGCTCAAATGAAGAATCCGACCAGAGATGGAATGATCAAAGCGTTGCGAGATGCAAAAATAAGTGCGTTGATGGAAATTTCGGCCTTGGAAATGGCACAGGGGGCGACAAATTGGGTGCCGTTTTCAGAGGCATCAGATAGTACGCTGTACACACTCCTAGGACAGTATGAACGAGGATTGAGACTCCATTGTATTGCTAAAATAGGTGAAAAAGCTTTTAATGAACAAATGATTAGAAAATGAAAAGAGGCACACAATGCAATTTACAAAATACGATTTGGGGCAACTGGATAAGGGACGTGTTGTAGAAATTATTTTAAAGGGAAATGCTGCAAATGTCCGATTGATGGACAGTAGCAATTTCAACAATTACAGAAATGGACGAAATCATCGATATATTGGAGGGCTTGCAAAGAAATCACCAGTTAGATTGCAGACGACGCACTCGGCGCATTGGTATGTTGCAATCGATTTGGCGGGATTGGGTGGAAGAGTTCAAAGTTCAGTTCGGGTTTTACCAGCACCGTTACCGCAAATCGAAAATCGTCCGCTTGCAGAGGTTCCATCGCTTGTCCATAATAACGGCTTGATTATGAATGAAGACGCTGGAATTGAACCAGAGTATGACGTTTTTATTTCTCATGCATCTGAAGATAAAGATGAGGTTGTCAGGCCACTTGCAAATGCACTTAAAAATCTTGGTATAAAAGTTTGGTATGACGAATTTGAAATGAGAATAGGAGATAGTCTGAGAAGAAAAATTGATAAGGGATTAGCAAACAGTCGATTTGGAATCGTTGTGGTATCACGTGATTTCATAAAAAAGGGCTGGACAAATTATGAGTTGGACGGCATTATAACAAAGGCTGTATCAGGTGAGCAAATCATACTCCCCATTTGGCATAATATTACGAAGAAGGAAGTTATAGATTATAGTCCTTCTTTGGCAGATAAATTAGCAAGAAATACGGCAATCGATACCGTGGAGGATATTGCTAAAGAAATTGCAGATGTAATAAAAACGAATCGTTGAAATTACGATGAAGAGGTGATCCTATGAGCCGCGAATACTCCGAAAATGTCCTTGTCCAGAACAGCGCAGGCAACCTGCTGCAAAATGTTCTGGGCTGGGAGGTCGTGCTGGCTTACAACTCCGAAAAGCTGGGGCCGGACGGGACGTTGGGTCGCACCAGCTATGGGGAAGTGCTGCTGACCCGGTATTTTCGGCAGGCGCTTTTGCGGTTGAACCCATGGCTCACCCCGAACCAGCTGGACGAGGTGCAGAAGAAATTCACGGCGCACGTTTCCACCGCATCCCTGATGCAGATCAATGAGGAAAAGTATTTTCTGCTGCGGGATGGCATCCCGGTGACGGTCAAGCGGCCGGATGGCCGCACCGAAATCCGAAGCGCGGCGGTGATCGACTTCAAAAACCCGGAAAACAACCACTTCCTCGCCGTAAAAGAAATGAAGATCCACTCGCAGCTGTACCGCTGCAGAACGGACATCGTGGGCTTTGTCAATGGCATTCCGCTGCTGTTCATCGAGCTGAAAAAGCCCACCGTGGATGTGCAGAACGCCTACATAGACAATTATCGGGATTACCTCGATACCATTCCACAGTTGTTCTATTACAATGCCTTTCTCATGCTGTCCAATGGATTGGAAGCCAAGGTGGGTACGCTTGGCAGCAAGTACGAGTTTTTCCACGAGTGGAAGCGTCTGAAGGAAAGCGATGCAGGCAGCGTGGAACTGAAAACCATGCTGCGGGGCATCTGCGAGAAAAAGACCTTCCTCGATCTGCTGGAAAACTTCATCCTTTACGACCATTCCGGTGGGCGCACCACCAAGATTCTGGCGCGCAACCACCAGTATCTCGGCGTCAACGAGGCCGTCAGTGCTTACGAGAACCGCAAGCTGAAAGACGGCAGGCTGGGTGTGTTCTGGCACACGCAGGGGTCAGGCAAAAGCTACTCCATGGTCTTTCTGGCGCAGAAGATCCGGCGCAAGTTTGCAGGCTCGCCCACCATTGTGGTGCTGACCGACCGTGACGAGCTGAACCGGCAGATCAGCGATACCTTTGAAAACTGCGGTCTGCTGGGCAAGACAAAGGCTTCGCAGTTTATTGCATCCAGCGGTACAGACCTTGTAAAAAAGCTGCGGGGCAACCCTAGCTTTGTGTTTACCCTGATCCAGAAGTTCAATCTGCCCAAGGAGCCGCCCATCTACCCGGATCACGACATTCTGATTTTGTCGGATGAAGCCCATCGCAGCCAGTACGGCATTTTTGCAGACAACATGATGCACCTGCTGCCCACGGCGTCCCGCATCGGCTTTACCGGTACGCCGCTTCTGGCAGATGACCATATCACCGAGCGCACCTTTGGCGGGTATCTGTCGGTGTATGATTTCAAGCGGGCGGTGGAGGACGGCGCAACGGTGCCGCTGTACTATGAGAACCGTGCGGATAAGATCGCCCAGTTGGACAAGCCGGAGATCACCGGGCGGATTTTGGACGCCATTGAAGCAGCCGACCTTGATCCTTCGCAGGAGGAAAAGCTGGAACGCGAGTTTGCAAAGGAGATCCATATTCTCACCGCAGATGAACGGCTGCGCTCCATTGCAAAGGATTTTGTGGAGCATTACTCTGACCTTTGGACCAGCGGCAAGGCGATGTTTGTCTGCCTGAATAAGGTCACCTGTGTGCGGATGTACAACTATGTGCAGGAATACTGGCGGGCAAAGATCAGGGAACTGGAAGCCCGGCAGGGCACAGCGACCCAGCAGGAAGCACAGGAGCTTGCCCGCAAACTGGCATGGATGAAAGAAACCGAAATGGCAGTGGTGATCAGTCAGGAGCAGAACGAGGTGCAGACCTTCAAAAAGTGGGGGCTGGATATTCTGCCGCACCGTGCCAAAATGGAAAAGCGGGAGCTGGATAAAGAATTCAAGGACAGCAAGAATCCGTTCCGGGTGGTGTTCGTCTGTGCCATGTGGTTGACGGGCTTTGATGTAAAGTGTCTGTCCTGTCTGTATCTGGACAAGCCGTTGAAAGCCCATACCCTGATGCAGACTATTGCTCGTGCAAACCGTGTTTCGGAGGGCAAGAGCAATGGCCTGATCGTGGACTATATTGGTATCGTAAAGGCGCTGCGCAAGGCTCTGGCAGATTATACAGTCAGCAAGAACAGCCCGGCGGGCGTTGATCCAACGGTGGATAAAACGGAGCTGATTCAGCGTATTTGCACGGTCATCGGAAAAACGGACGGCTTTCTGGCAGAACACGGGTTCCGGCTGCAGGAATTGGTGGACGCACAGGACTTTGAGAAGATGAACCTTGTACAGGATGCAGTCAACGCGATGTGCGAGACGTTGGAAACCAAGAAAACCTTCCAGACCTATGCGTCTGAACTGGCACGGCTGTTCCGCTACGCAGACCGTGACGATGTGGACGATGCCGTGCGCGCCCGGAAAAACGCAATTCTCGCCATCTACGAGGGCTTGCAGCAGAAGCGGAAACACGCGGACAATACCGACCTGATGGTGCAGATCAACGGCATCGTCAACGAGTACATCCATGTGGAAAAGCCGGATCAGGAGGCTGTACCTTCCCGGCAGTTTGACATCAGCAAAATTGACTTTGACCTGTTGAGTCGGGAGTTCGCCCACACCCGGCGGAAGAACCTTTTGCTGCGCGATCTGGATGAACTGGTGAATCAGCAATTGGCGAAAATGCTGTTTGCAAACCCGCAGCGCATTGATTATTATGACCGCTATCAGGAGATTATCGATGCCTACAATGCGGAGCAGAACCGTGCGACCATCGAGAAAACCTTCATGGATCTGATGGAGCTTGCAAGTTCACTGGACACGGAGCAGCAGCGCTATATGCGTGAGGGCTTTTCCAGCGATGAGGAACTTTCAGTGTACGATTTGCTGTTTTCGGAGAACCTCACGAAGCAGGAAATTGAAACGATCAAGAAGGTGTCTGTGGACTTGTTGACAAAAATCAAACAGCAGATTGCCAAACTCGACCATTGGACGGACAAGCAGGAAACTAAGGCGATTGTGGATAACCTGATCCGTAAGACCCTTTGGCAAGAACTTCCCAATAGCTATGATGTAAGCGATATCCAGACCTACCAAAAGAAAATCTACGAGTATGTATATATGCGCTACCCGGAAGTAGCATAACGCAAAAATCACCCCAGAGAGAACGCGCAAGAGGCTATTCTCTCTGGGGTGATTGCGTATCAAATCATCTGAAAATGCTTCAATGCTTCCACAATCGCATCCTCTTTTTCCTTCGGACACTTGGGCTGCTTCGCATTTTCATTTTTCGCTTTATGGTAATTTTCCCGCTCGATGATGCCGTACTTCTGCTTCACCTGTGCAATATAGAGATTAGAAACCTTGAGTTGATAGTGCTCCCACACATAATCCCGAATCTGATCGTAAGTCGCCTTGCTCTCCGCAGCAGTCACATCCAACTCCTCCATGTTAACGTCCACTTCGATGTGCCGCTCGACATGGATTTTGGTCAAAAGGAGAACCGCTTCGACATGCTTCGTCCTCGGGAACAGATCCACCGGCTGCACCTTTTCTGCATGGTACCCATTCTTCTCCAGCCATGCGGCGTCTCGGGCGGCGGTGGCGGGGTTGCAGCTGACATACACCACCCGGCGGGGGGCCATGCGCACCACGGCAGAGAGAGTGGCTTCATCGCAGCCCTTGCGGGGCGGGTCCAGCATGACGATGTCCGGGTGCAGGCCCTCGGCGGCGAGCTGGGTGGCAGCCTGACCGGCATCGGCGCAGAAAAAGCGGCTCTTGGCAGCTACGGCCTTGCCCATGCGGGCAGCGTTGGCCTTGGCGCTCTCGATGGCCTCCGGCACGATCTCTACACCAATCAGCTCCCTGCATTGGTCGGCCATGGAAAGGCCGATGGTGCCCATGCCGCAGTAGAGATCCAGCAGTGCGTCGTCCGGGGTCAGCTGCGCGTACTGCGCGGCAACCCCGTACAGCCGCTCGGCGGCCAGTGTGTTGACCTGATAGAAGGACAGTGGCCCCAGACGCACCGGTACGCCGCAGAGAGTGTCCTCAATGTAGCCCGGGCCGTACAGGATATGGTTCTCGCCGCCCAGAATGACGTTGGTATTTTTGGCGTTGACGTTGAGCAGAATGGTGCTGATGGCCGGGAACTGTTCCCGCAGCGCGGTGCAAAGCTGCTCTGCGTGGGGCAGCTTTGCCCGGGTGCATACCAGACACACCATGATCTGCCCGCTGTGCGCGCCGCGCCGCAGGAAGATGTGCCGTACCAGCCCCTTGCCGCTCTGCTCGTCGTAGGGACGGATGCCCTGCTGCGAAAAAAAGGCGCACAGTGCGTTGCCGATCTCGTTCAGCACGCCGGGCTGCAGTTTGCAGTCCGGGCAGGGGACGATGCGGTGGGTACGTCCGGCGTAAAAGCCGATGCAAGGCGCACCGTTCTTGTCCACGCCCACAGGGAACTGCACCTTGTTGCGGTAGCGGTCCACCTCCGGGGAGGGCAGGATATCCAGCACCGGAACCTCCAGCCCGCCGATGCGGCGGAAGGCGTCCAGCACGCTATCCTGTTTGGCGCGCAGCTCTGCGGCGTAGTCCAGATGCCGCAGGCTGCACCCGCCGCAGGGGCCTGCTACCGGGCAGTCCACCGGAATGCGGTCCGGCGAGGGGGTGAGCAGTTCGTCCAGAATGCCAAAGGCATACCGACCGCAGTCCTTTACAATGCGCACCCGGGCTTCGTCCCCTGGGGCAGTGCCGGGCACGAACACGGCCTCGCCATCGGCACTGTGGGCAACGCCGCTGCCGTCGCTGGAAAGGCGCTCGATGCGCAGGGTCAGGATCTGGTTTTTCTGTAAAGGCATGGTTTCTCCTTGTGTGATTGGCTCAGGTTACAGTTGGGCAGGGCTTGCCGGGTCGGCGTCCTGCTGGGCGGCAAAATACTTGCTGGGCGGCACGCCCTTGGCGCGCTTGAACACCCGCGAAAAGTAGAACTGGTCAAAGAAGCCTACTGACACCGCCACCTCTGCAATGGAAAGGCTGCCGGCACGCAACAGTTTGCAGGCTTCGTTGATGCGGTACTCAGTCAGGTAGTCGATGGGACTCTTGCCCACATTCAGCATGAACACCCGGTACAGGTGGCTGCGGGAAACCCCCACGCTCTTGGCTACGTCGTCAATGGAGATGTCGTGAGAGTAGTTGAACTGGATGTACTTGATGGCGTTCAGCACATACTGACTGGAAGAGGAGGCCGTGTGGGGTTTGCCTGCGCTGGTCTCCCGCATCAAAGCGGCGATGAACAGGTACAGATACCCCACCATGGCAGCCTCGTCCTGCGGCTGCAGCCCACGGGAAGAGTAGATGTTGTTCAGGGCTGCCCGCATCCCGTCCGGGTCGCTGGTGTGGTGCACGGGTGCATCGTCTGTAAAGGGCAGCTGCGCGGCAAGCTTGTGGGCACAGGCACCGTTAAAGCCCACCCAGCTGTACTCCCACGGCTGCTGTTCGTCGGCGGTATAGCGGATCAGCTGGCTGGGGCGGGCGAAGAAAAGATCACCCTCGCTCACCTCCCAGGTGCGGCCGCCCACCTCAAAGATGCCCTTGCCGGATACCACCAGATGGATCAGGTAGTGGTCGCGGATGCCGGGACCCCATGTCTGACCCGGAGCGCACCGCTCCAAGCCGCAGTTGAAGATGGACAATTCAATGTTGTTGGTGTAATTCTGCTTAAAGGATTGCTTATAAACGTCTGGCATGGCAGCTTTACCTCCGTCCTGTCACATTCTGCACCCAGTATACCATAGAACGCCCTGCAAATTCAACAAAAGTACATCTTATTCTTTGCAACTGACGCCGAAATTTGGATTTTTGGGTCAAATAAATTGAAAAAAAGCCCGAAATGCATTACAATAAGCAAAAAGAGCAGAATCGTTCATTCTGGAGGGGAGGAGCTGTCATGGCCACCAGTGCACAACTCAGAAAACAGATCCTGCAGGGCAGCTGGGACGACGCACTTGCTGCACTTTATGGGGCGGACCCGGCGGTGCTGCAACGGCAGCGCGGGCGCTATGCGGCGGCGCTGGAACAGTTCGAGCTGTATTTCGGCCCCGGGCGGCAGGTGCAGGTGTACTCTGCACCGGGGCGGGCAGAGCTGGGCGGCAACCACACGGATCATCAGGGCGGCTATGGCCTTGCGGCGGCGGTCACGCTGGATCTGGTGGCGGTGGCGGCCCGCAACACGGATGGCTATGTGCGGGTCAAGTCCCGGGGCTTCAACAAACTGGATGTCATTGATCTTGCTACCGCAGAGCCGCAGGCAGTGGAGAGCACCCACTCGGCCAGTCTGATCCGCGGCATTGCCGAGGGATTCCGCGCAGTGGGCAAGCAGATCGGCGGCTTTGATGCCTATACCGCCAGCGATGTGCTGCGCGGCTCCGGGCTGTCCAGTTCGGCGGCGTTCGAGATGGGCATGGCCTCCATCTGGAACGAGGAATACAGTACCGGGCTGACCCCGGCAGAGCTGGCCGGCATTTGCCAGTATGCGGAAAATACCTATTTCGGCAAGCCCAGCGGCCTGCTGGATCAGCTGACCAGTGCGGTGGGCGGTATTATCTTTGCAGATTTTGCCGATCCGCGCACCCCAAAGATTGAAAAACTCCACGCAGACGGTCTGCTGCCGGAGGGAATGTTCCTCTGCGTCACCGATACCCGGGGCAGCCACAGCGAGCTGACCGGAGAGTTTGCAGCCATCCGGCAGGAGATGGAGCAGGTGGCCGCCTGCTTCGGTAAGCCACTGCTGGGGCAGGTACAGGAGACGGCATTCTGGGCGGCACTGCCTGCCTTGCGCAGCCGCTGCGGAGACCGTGCGGTGCTGCGGGCGATCCATTATTTTGAGGAAAACGCACGCACGCTGGCGCAGCGGGATGCGCTTTATGCAAAGCAGTTTCCGGTGTTTGCGGGGCTGGTGAAGCAGAGCGGACAGGCTTCCTTTGCGCTGTGCCAGAACGTGTACTGCACAGCGGATGTGCGGCATCAGGGGCTGTCGGTGGCGCTGGCCTTGAGCCAGAGCATTCTGGAAGGCACCGAGGGCGCGTGGAGGATGCAGGGCGGCGGCTTTGCAGGCACCATCCAAGCCTATGTGCCCGGGCGGCTGCTCGGGCGGTACCATACAGCCATTGAGCGGGTGTTCGGGCAGGGCAGCTGCTATGTGCTGCGCCTGCGGGAGCAGGGCGCAGTCCGGGTGATCTGAACAAAACAAAAAGCCGTGCATGACCGGAATGCTCCGGGATGCACGGCTTATTTTTATGGCTTACTGTTGCAGCGAAAAAGGCTGGGGGAGAGAATTCTCGACCGGTTTGGCACCTCTCTGCTGAACATTATCCAGATACTGGACGGCAGTGACGGCAGTCTCGCGGGTGATGCCAAGCAGGCGGCCGATCTGCTGAGAGAGCTTGATCCCGGTCTGCACACCTGCCTTGATCATGCGGAAAAGCAGCATAGGCACAAAGGTAAAGGAAAACGAGATCAGCCCACCTTCCCAGAAGAAATCACCAAAGTGCAGATTATCAAAAAAGCTGCCGACGGCATCGCCGAATTCACTGCCACCAAAGGCAGCACGCTGCTCCTCGGGGGAGAGGGCTGCGTAGGAAGAGGGCAGCTGAAGCTTTTTCATAAATAAGAACACTCCTTTCCGGGTCGATGAAAGATCAGCACAGAGCTACCAGAGTAGGCAGACAATTCTGCTGCTCGGCGGCCTCCTGTTCTGCCTTCTTTTTGGCCTGAATTTCGTTGTACGTATTCTTAAAGGCGTCCACAAGATTTTTGATGGAGAGATAGATGCTGCGTGCCTGACAATAGGCATAATAACCGCCCAGACCAGCCATACCGATCGTGGCAACCTTGCTCCATGTGTTCAGCTTGCCCCAGTAGTGCCCTATGGCATCACCAACGCTCAAACCATCGTTCAGGGCATTCTGCATACCGGAGACTGCGCCCTGGAACGCATAGCGCCCCATCAAGCCCAGCAGATTTACCGTAACATTGATGCCAAAGGCCATGACCTGCTGCGGGGTGATGTTGATGGAAAAGGCACCGCCCTCGGTGTAGGTCATCTCCTCGGCAGAGAGCACAGAGTAGCCGGCAGGCAGCTGCAGCGGGCGCTGATATGTATGATCCATGATGGAAAACTCCTTTCGTACACAGAACTCCCCAAGGGGCAGTTCATCTAGTAACTGAATTGTAGCATATCTGCACAAAAATGACAAGAGAGCGCGGGTTTGAAAACCATGATACATTTGTGAATATATTGTGAC
The DNA here is from genome assembly GCF_040096515.1 of Faecalibacterium tardum. Lineage (NCBI taxonomy): Bacteria > Bacillati > Bacillota > Clostridia > Eubacteriales > Oscillospiraceae > Faecalibacterium > Faecalibacterium tardum. Next base: position 69,322 of record NZ_JBBMEO010000003.1, read on the forward strand.
GGAATGCTGAAAAACTGACCTGAATACGCTGTAAACACGCAAAGCGCCTGCTTTTTTTACGGCGAAAAAATGTTGTAGCAAAAACGTGCTGAAAAAGAGGACAACAAAGGCATCTGCCCGTACCCGCTGTGCTGCGCAGGACGCAGCAGCGGGCAAAGCAGATGCCTTGTGTATTTTACAGGTTGTCAGACGAAAGGGAAACGGGCATTTAAAGCCTTTCCGGCACACGCTCATACAGCGTGGTCAGCTCGGCGATATGCCCGGCCAATGTTGCGGGTAGGGGCTGCGCCAGCCGCCAGTGCCAGTTTGCGCCCTGTGTGCTGGGGGTGTTGATGCGGGCCTCGCTGCCCAGATGCAGCCAGTCTGCCAGCGGGATGATGGCGGTATCCGAAACACTGGCAAGGCATGCGCAGATCATGCCTTCGGTCAGGGTCTCCGGTGTGCAGCGCAGATACCGGCAGGCGTATGCCACATCCTCGGCGCTGGCGTTGTTGCGCCAGCCCTCAGTGGTCACGTTGTCGTGGGTGCCGGTGTACACCACGCTGTTGCGGGGGTAGGTGTGGGGCAGGTAGTTGCCCGACTCCCGGCTGTCGAAGGCGAACTGCATGATCTTCATGCCCGGGTAACCGCTCTCGGCCAGCATCGCCTTCACCTCCGGGGTCAAGTAGCCCAGATCTTCGGCGATGATATTGCCACTGCCCAGCGCCTGCTGCATGGCGTGGATAAAGTCCCGGTCGGGGCCTTTTTCCCAGTGACCGCCCGCAGCCGTGGTGCTTCCGGCAGGGATGGAATAGTAGCTCTCAAAGCCCCGGAAGTGGTCGATGCGCACCACATCATAGATGGAGGTGGCGTGCTTCATGCGCTGCTTCCACCAGTCAAAGCCAGTGGCCTTGTGGGCAGGCCAGTCGTACAGCGGGTTGCCCCACAGCTGGCCGTCTGCCGCAAAGGCATCCGGCGGACAGCCGGCTACATGGGTCAGGTGCATCTGTCCATCGGTCTGGAACAACTCCGGGTGAGTCCACAGGTCGCTGGAATCCGGGCTGACGTAGATGGGGATATCACCCACCAACAGGACACCCTTGCGGTTGGCATAGGCTTTCAGTGCGTTCCACTGGGTATAGAAGAAGAATTGCACTGCCTTGTGGTAGCAGATCTGGTCAGCCAGCCGTGCTTTTGCGGCGGCAATGACCTCCGGCTCCCGGCAGCGCAGGGCGTCCGGCCAGTCGGCAAGGCCTGCCTGCCCCTGCTCTGCCTTTACGGCCATGAACAGGGCGTAGTCCTCCAGCCAGAAGCTCTGTGCTGTGCAGAAGGCTTCGTAAGCAGGGGAGGGGGCAGCCAGCAGCCGGTCGGCGGCCTTTTTCAGCAGCACCGGGCGCTGGTTGTACAGCGCACCGTAGTCAACGGTGCTCACCGGCTGCGCGGCGGGGATCTCTTCGGCGGTCAGATAGCCATCTGCCGCCAGCAGACGAAAATCAATAAAGTAGGGGTTTCCGGCAAAGGCGGAAAAGCTCTGGTAGGGGCTGTCGCCATAGCCGGTAGGGCCGATGGGCAAAATCTGCCAATAGGTCTGCTTTGCCTCGGCCAGAAAATCAACGAATGCGGTCGCTTCACTGCCCAGCGTACCGATGCCAAAAGGCCCCGGCAGACTGAACACCGGCATCAAAATGCCGCTTGCACGCATACCGTGCACCTCCTTAGCCCTTTACAGCACCGGCCACGACACCCTCGATGATGTACTTCTGGCAGGTCATGTAGAGGATAATGATGGGGATGATCGCAATGATGATGCAGGCCATCATGGGAGCCAGCTCCACACGGCCGTAGCCGCCGCGGAAATACTGAATCGCCATGGGGATGGTGCGGTACTTCTTGATATCCAGCACCAGCGTGGGCAGCAGATAGTCGTTCCATACCCACATGGTCTCCAGAATAGCGGTGGAGATCATGGTAGGCTTCAGGATGGGGAACACGACCTTGAAGAAGATCTGGATGGGGTTGCAGCCGTCGATCATGGCGGCTTCCTCAATCTCCATGGGCACACTCTTCATAAAGCCGGTAAACATGAACACGGCCAGACCAGCGCCGAAGCCCAGATAGATGATGCAGATGTTCCAAGGGTTGTTCAGCTTCAGCCGGTCAGCGGTCTTGGACAGGGTGAACATGACCATCTGGAAGGGGACGACCATGGAAAACACGATCAGCAAGTTCATGAACTTGCTCAGCTTGTTGTTCACGCGGGTCAGATACCAACCGGTCATGGAGCAGCACAGCAGGATCAGCACCACACTGGTGATGGTGATCAGAAGGCTGTAGCCCATGCTGGAGAGGAAGTCCATCTTGGTCACGCCGTAAACGTAGTTGCGCAGACCGGCAAAGGTTTCGGCGGTGGGCAGACGGAACACCGTAGAGGTGGTAAAGCTACCCTCGGTTTTCAAGCTGTTCAGCAGGATCAGCACGATGGGGTAGATCCACAGCAGGCAGAGAAGCACCATTACAACAATAAGGATGACATCCCAGGTTCTTTTCTGTTTCGACATTACTGCTGCACCTCCTTAGAGCGGGTAAAGTGGAGCTGGATCAGCGAGATGACCACCACGATCAGGAAGAACACTACGGCCTTTGCCTGACCAATGCCCTTCCACTGCGCACCGGAGCGGCCGTAGAAGGTGTTGTAGATGTTCAGCGCAAGCATTTCGCTGGCGTTGGCAGGCTCGCCTGCGGTCAGGGCAACGTTCTGGTCGAACAGCTTGAAGCTGTTGGTCAGGGTCAGGAAGGTGCAGATGGTCACGCTGGGCATGACCATGGGAATCTTGATCTTGAACAGGATCTCGCGGTCGTTGGCACCGTCGATCTTAGCGGCCTCAATCAGGTCGCCGGGCACGCTTTGCAGACCAGCCACATAGATGATCATCATGTAGCCGATCTGCTGCCAGCACATCAGGATGACCAGACCGACAAAACCGGCCTTGGCATCCAAAGCAAGCAGGGGCTTCTGCAGGTTCGCCAGCACACCGTTGAGCAGGATCTGCCAGATGTAGCCCAGCAGGATGCCGCCGATCAGGTTGGGCATAAAGAACACGGTACGGAAGATGTTGGTGCCCTTGATGCCGCGGGTCAGCACCAGTGCAATGGCAAAAGCACACACATTGATAAGTACAGTGCTTACCACGGTAAACGCCGCCGTAAAGCCAAAGGCGTGCAGAAAGGTGGAATCCTGAAATACCGAGAGGTAGTTCTGGATGCCCACAAAGGTGGTCTTGGAAACGGTAGTGAACCGCTGGAAGGACAGGTAAACGCCCCAGATAAAGGGCCAGATGAAGCCGATGATAAAGGCGACCAGAGTAGGAAGCACAAATATCGGCCAGTATTTACTAATGGCTTTTTGCATGATATACCTCCTGAGGGAGCTGTCTGATAAAAAGGAAAGGAGGCGGGCGAACTTTTCGCCCGCCTCCCTTTTTAATTCCTAGGGAGATCTCCGGTCAAAGGCTTAGCCGTTGGCCAGCTTGTACTCCTTGGCCCAGCCATCCACAAATGCGGTGACAACGTCGTCCCACTTGCCGGTGCCTGCTGCGTATGCAGTCAGAGCGCTGCCCACGCCGTTCTTCCACTCCTCGGAAGGCATGGTGGAGAAGCACCAGTCAACACTGGTCTTGCCGTCGGCCACATACTGGTTTGCAATGGTGATCAGGGGGTTGGTGGAGTCCTTAGCCTTCTTGAAGGGGATAACGAAGCCCATCTTGTCAGCCATCGCGCTGGTGCCGGCCTCAGAGGTGACGCACCAGTACAGGAAGTCCAGAGTAGCCTGAATGTCGGCCTCGGAAGAGGTGTTGTTGACACACCAGAAGTTCTCAGAACCGGTGCACAGACCCTGATTTTCCTCGCCGTCCACGCCGATGTAAATGGGCAGCATACCCAGATTGTCGTCGCCCAGATCCTTCACATCATTGTAAGCCCAAGTGCCGTTCTGGTAGAACACAGCCTTCTTGCCCACAAACTCAGCCACAGCGTCGTTGCCGGTCTTGGAAGCCAGCAGCTTGGGATCGCAGGTGGAATCGGTGATGTACAGATCCCAGATCTGCTTGTAGTTGTCCAGATAGGTGCCCTTGATGGCGTCGGTGGAGCCAATGCCGTCTGCCTTGTACTCGTAGTAGATGGGCAGGTTTGCCAGATGGGTCTTGAAACGCCAGTCAGAAGAACCATCCATGCCGGCGGAGGTGAAAGCACCGTCCACGCCCAGCTCAGCCTTACGGGCCTGAATGTCATCAGCGACCTTCTTCAGGTCGGCAAAGCCCTTGATGTCCTCCTGCTTGTAACCGGCAGCGGTCAGCAGTTCCTTGTTGTAGATGATGCCGTAGGTCTCAATGACGTATGCAATGCTGGTAACAGCGTCGCCGTCCTTCAGTGCAAAGGAGTCGCTGGTCAGCTCGCCGTACAGCTGGCTGCCGGACAGATCGTAGCAGTAATCCTTCCAGTTTGCCAGACCAACAGGGCCGTTCACCTGGAACAGGGTGGGAGCCTCGCTCTTCTCCATCTCGCTCATCAGGGTGGTCTCATACTGGCCGGAAGCGGCGGTGACAACGGTCACAGGCACGCCGGTCTCCTTGGTGTACTCAGCGGCCAGATCCTGCCAATCCTGATCCTGCTCGGGCTTGAAGTTCAGATAGTAGACCTTGCCGTCTGCCTTTGCAGCGGTGCTGGAAGCAGCGGTAGAACTGGCAGCAGAGGAAGCGGTGCTGCTGGAAGAGCCGCCGCAGGCAGCCAGACCCAGAGCAGCGGCAGAAACGCCAGCGGCCTTCAGGAAGTTACGACGAGTGATCATCTTTTTCATAATAAGTTCTCCTTCTTATTAAAATTACAGATCAACTATATACTCTCCGTCCTTCGACGGAGGGAATACAAAATTTAAATTGCCCTTACGCTTTCGCCCTGCTGCAATTCCGGCTGCAAGGTCACGGTCTGGGCAGGGGAGCCATGCTCGATCTGCCGTACCAGCAGCTCGATGCTTTGCAGCGCGATCTGCTCGCTGGGCTGAACAATGGTGGTCATCACCGGCACGCAGTAGCGGGACATCGTGATGCCGTCAAAGCCGATCACCGAAACATCTTCCGGCACTCGGAACCCGGCGCTCACCAGCGCCCGGATAGCACCAAAGGCGATAACGTCGCTCATGGCAAATAAGGCGGTGAAATCTGCCCGACGGGCCAGCAGGCTGTTCATGGCGTGGTAGGCGGACTCGAAATCGTAGTTGGACAGACCGTACAGCTTGTCGTTGAACAGGATGCCCGCATCCTCCATGGCCTCCTGTGCGCCCTTGCGGCGCATCACACTGGGGTAGCTGGTCACCGGACCGCCCAGAACAGCGATCTTGCGGTGTCCCTGCCGGATGAGATAGTCCACAGCGGTATAGGCCGCTGCCCGATCATCCACACCCACCATGGAAAGGTTGGGAAAGTCCAGCTCGTCCGTGACCAGCGTGGTGAGCACGGAGGGGACATTGATGCTGTCAAAGCCCCGTTGGAAGTTGGCCACGCTGCCGCCCAGAAAGATGATGCCTTTGGGTTTGATCTCCCGTAGGATCTTTTCGGCGGCGTCGATCTCGTTGGCGTTCTCGTCCAGATAAGAGACGATGCCGTTGTACCCGTACAGGGTGGCGGCGCGCTGGAGCTGCACCAGAAAATCGGAAAAGAAGATGTTCCGGGTGCCTTTAACTACGAACACCAGACTGCGGGACTGCTGGATCTTCAGCTGTCGGGCGTTGGTGTTGGGCACGAACCCGGCCTCCCGCATCACTTTCAGAACGTGCTCCTTGGTCTCCGGGCGAACATCCGGCCTGTCGTTAATCACACGGGAGATGGTGCTGACGGAGCAGCCGCTGATCCGTGCAATATCCTTGATGGTCAGATTTGCCATGTCGGCGAGCCTCGCTTTCTGAAAGTGTTTCGGGAACGTTGTCGGGAACGTTCCCAGTGACATTAGTATGGCACATTCTGTATAAAAAATCAATAAGGTTAATTCAACTTTGTACAAGGTGTGCAATGCTGCCCCTCGCATTTGTGCAGTTTGATTTGCGGACAAAGCAGCAAAACTGAAAATACCGATAATTCCCGGTACAAGTCAGAAACACCCGGGACAATCGTACCGGTTTGTAACTTTTTGCGAGGAAAACGCTTTCCGGTACGCAGCTGAATGTGCTATACTATGTGAAAAAGAGAGGGGTGAAATGTTATGATCTTATCCTTGCAGGGCTGCATGGCAGTGGGAAAGACCACGGTGGCCCGCTATCTGGAACAGCACTGCCAGCAGGTACAGGTCTGCTTTGAGGACAACGCTGCCGTCCTTGCAGAGATAAAGCGGCGTGGGCTGAATAAGAACTGTTATGCGGACTATCTGGAGATCCAACGGCTTTTTTTGCGCAATGAGCTGCGCCGCGGGCAGAAAGCAAAAAAATACCCCCACGCTGTGATGGATTTCGGCGCGGAGGAGATTGAGTTCTACACCTTGAACTACCCCAAAAGCAGGGGGCTGGAGTGGGAGATCGAAGCAATTCGGCAAGCCTTAGCACCGGAGCTTGCAGCAGTGCAGGCTTGTATGCCGGAGCATATTCTGTTTCTGGACGCTTCCGAATCCGTCCTGCGTGCCCGTAAAGCGGGAGATACCACCCGTTCCCGGGAATTCTTTGCGTATTATCTGAACCGTCTTCTGCCGCTGAAACGGGAATGGTTCCGGGAAAAGAAAAACGTAACGTTTCTTTCTACCGATGGGCTGACAGCCCGGCAGGTGGGGGAGAAGGCAAAACAGTGGTGTGAACAGTATATCTAACGCAAGCAAAAAAGCGCTCTCACCTTGTCATCGGTGAGAGCGCTTTGCTGATTGCTGATTATTTTGATCGGGTTGGTTTTTTAAAATTAGTCGCTGACGTAGGGCATCAGAGCAACGTGACGAGCACGCTTGATGGCGATGGTCAGTGCGCGCTGATGGTAAGCGCAGGTGCCGGTCACACGGCGGGGAATGATCTTAGCACGCTCAGAGACGTACTTACGCAGACGGGGCACGTCCTTGTAATCGATGGTGTCGATGCGATCGACACAGAAGCTGCAAACCTTCTTGCGGCCGCGACGCATGGGGCGTGCGGGGCGAGAGCCTTCGGTTCTTTCAAAAGCCATTGCTTATTACCTCCTATTGGATTTTTAACGGATGGACCGTTTCGTGTCAGAACGGCAGGTCGTCGCTGTCATCAATGACGGCGAAGTCGTCTGCATTACCGGCAGAGTAGCTGGGAGCTGCCTCCACAGCAGCCGGGCGGGCAGGCGCTGCGTTCTGGTAGGACGGAGCGGCATTCTGATAGCCGTTTCCGTCACCTGCATTGCTGCTCTTGGGGCCTGCAAAGTTGATGTTGCTGGCAACCACCTCAACGGCAGTGCGGTTTGCGCCGGTCTTATCCTGATACTGACGGGACTGCAAACGGCCGTCCACAACGATCAGGGAACCTTTCTGGAAATAGCGGCAGACAAACTCGGCCTGCCGATCCCATGCAACCACATCGATCCAGTCCGCCACGCTCTGCCCATTGGCATCGCGGCGCCCGCGGTCGCAGGCAATGCGGAACGAAGCAACGTTCTTGCCGGTAGTGGTCTGACGCATTTCAGGGTCACGCGCAAGGCGACCCATGATAGCAACAACATTCAACATAGTACGGTTTCCCTTTCTGTCACAGAAGAATTACTCCTCGTGAGCAATGATCAGGCTGCGCATAACGCCTTCAGTGATCTTGTACACACGGTCCAGCTCAGCGGGGAAGCTGGGCTCGCTGGTGAAGTTGATCACGGTGTAGACGCCCTCTTCCTCGTCGTTGATGGGGTAGGCCAGACGGCGCTTGCCCCACTCGTCGATAGAATCGATCGTACCGTTAGCCTCAATCAGGGACTTGAACTTACCCACCAGAGCGGCGGAAGCCTCCTCATCGAGAGCGGCGCTGGTAATCAGCATGGTTTCGTACTTTGCCATTTTTGTAGCACCTCCTTTTGGACTTGAGGGCCCTGCGGATCTGCAAGGCCAAGGGTACACAGGCTGCGGTATCGCGGCCTGTGTGGTGTGTCTGTTCAGACAGCAATTTATTATAGCAAGCTTCTCTGCTCCTGTCAAGCTTTTTTGACAAAAAGAACGATAAAAAATGTTTTGCATTTTTTGGTGAAAAGGACTATAATGTAGAAGATTTCCCAGCAGTATGGCAGGGCCGGGGCTCCGGCAGTGGCAGGGAAGCGGGAAAAATTAAAGGAGGATAATCCATGTATTCGTTGTTTCGAGATCTGGCAATCATCATCTTAAGCGCGAAATTCTTCGGACTGGTGGCGCGCAAGTGCAAGGCTCCGCAGGTGGTGGGTGAGATCATCGCCGGTCTGCTGATCGGCCCCTGCGTGCTGAATCTGGTGCAGATCAGCGATTCCATCTCCGTCTTTGCAGAGATCGGCGTTGTGATGCTCATGTTCACCACCGGCCTCGGCACCAACCTGAAAGAGCTGATCAAGGCAGGCCCCATCGCCACCCTGATTGCTACCGTTGGCGTGGCTGTGCCTCTGGTGGGCGGCACCTTATTATATGGTGCGTTCTACGGTTTTGCCGCAGTTGGCAGCCCGGAGTTCTACCGAGCACTGTTCATCGGCACCATTATGACCGCTACCAGCGTGTCCATCACGGTGGCTACCTTGCAGGAGCTTGGGCACCTGAAGAGTTTTCTGGGCACTACCATCGTCAGCGCCGCTGTCATTGATGACGTCATCGGCATCGTGGTGCTTACCTGTGTGCTGGGCGCCAGCAGCGGCACCGGTACGGGTCTGGGCAAGGTGCTGTTCAACACCCTGCTGTTCTTTGCCACCGCATTGGGCGTTGGCCTTGTGGTGCACTACGCCATGAAGTGGCTGGATCAGCGCAACCCCCACACCCAGCGTATCACTATTGTAAGTATGGCGTTCTGCTTTGCCATGGCCTACATTGCTGAGGAATACTTCGGCATCGCCGATATCACCGGTGCTTACATTGCAGGCATCGTGCTGTGCACCATGGATGACGCACCCTATGTGGAGCGCCGGGTGGATATCAGCAACTATGTTATCTTTGCGCCGATCTTCTTTGCCTCCATCGGCCTCAAGACCGATATCAGCGGCCTGACCCCGGAGATTTTACTGTTCTGCGTCTGCTTCGTGGTGGTGGCACTGATCACCAAGATTATCGGCTGCGGTTTGGCTGCAAAGATCTGCCGCTTCAACTGGGACGATTCCCTGAAGGTCGGCGTCGGTATGATGACCCGCGGCGAGGTGGCACTGATCGTGGCACAAAAGGGCTTGGCCATCGGCGTAGTAGATCCGGTCTACTTTACCGCCGTGATCCTGCTGATCGTGGTGTCCAGCGTGGCTACCCCGCTGGCACTCAAGGCCATGTTCACCAAGCGCCCGCCCGTGCCGCATCCCAGTCAGGCAAAATAAATCAGGTTTGTATTTGGGGTTCAGAAACGCCTGCGGGCATTTCGGAACCCCTTTTTTTCATCTGAATATAGGCAAAAACGGGGCTGCTGCACATTGTTTCGTGCAACAGCCCCGTTTTTATTGTTTATACAGCATCTTTACAGCGTTTTGCAGAACTCCTTCAGGTAGGCGCGGAACTCCTCGCCGATCTCAGGGTGCTGCAATGCCAGCTCCACCTGAGCCTCCACGACCTTGAGCTTGTTACCCATATCGTAGTGCTTGCCGGTAAACTCCACAGCAGTCATGCCGCCGCGGGTGCGGGCGTACTCTGCCATGGCATCGGTCAGCTGGATCTCGCCGCCGGCACCGGGCTTGGTGTGGGCAAGGATCTCGTAGATCTCCGGGGTCAGCAACACACGGCCCAGAATGGAATAGTTGCTGAACTCCTGCCCCTTCTTGGGCTTCTCGATCATATCATCCACAAAGAAGTAGTTGTCGTGGATGGGAGTGGTCTTTAAGCTGCAGTAGCGGCTCACATCCTCCCAAGGCACAGCGGATACACCGGCGACCGGACGGCCAAACTCCTCGTAGGCGCGGATCAGCTGGGCACAGACCGGATCCTCGCCCCAGATCACATCGTCGCCGTAGATGACCACAAAAGGATCATCGCCGGTAAAGGCCTTGGCGGTGTTGACTGCATGGCCCAGACCCAGCGTCTCCTTCTGGCGCACGAACAGGATATTGGCCAGATTGGCAATGCCCAAGCACTCCTCCAGCATCTTTTCCTTGCCGGGCTTTGCCAGCTTTTCTTCCAACTCGGGGCTGCGGTCAAAGTGATCCTCGATAATGCTCTGGTTGCGGCCCAGAATGATCAGGATATCGGTAATGCCGGAGCGAACGGCCTCCTCCACCAGATACTGGATGGCGGGCTTGTCCACGAGGGGCAGCATACCTTTGGGCATTGCCTTGGTAGCGGGCAGTACGCGGGTGCCAAGACCCGCAGCCGGAATAACGGCTTTGGTGACTTTTTTCATAATGATTCTCCCATGTTCTCATTTTATGCACGGCGAACCGCGCTTTTCAGCAGGATCCCCATCCTGCGTGAAACATATCAAATAAAGGTGCCTACCAATGCATTCAGGTCCGGCCCCAGCAGCATGGAACAAAGGCTGCCTACGATCATCAGCAGAATGAACGCCCCGATGCAGGCTGCAATGCTGACGCCGCCCTGTGCGTTCAGCACGGCGCGGCGCTGCTCCGGGTCCGGAAACTCGGCACGGATGCGGCGGATGCGTGCAGCTGCGCTGCGGCGGTAGAGCCACTTGCCATATAGTCCCCGTACCAGCATCAGTGCAAAGCTGAGAAGGGACATGATGCGGCTCAGCGCCACCAGTGCGGAAGCACTGATGCCGGCAGTCAGCGGGCTGCCGGTGGTCTGCATCATACTGATTAGAGTAGGGACGAACAGCAGCAGCTCTGCGGCCAGAAAGCCGAAGGCCGGTTTCCACGCCTTGCGATAGAAAAAGTAGAAGGGACCGAACAGCAGCGCCGAAAAGCTCAAGGAGATCTTGGAGTGGCGCAGCTGCATCTGGCTGTAATCGTTCAGGTAGACCGGCGCGGCTGTGCCGATAAAATCCACCCAGTCCTGATAGGGTACGCCGTCGATCAGTTCATCCTTGCCAAAAGCGGCGCGCACGTTGCGGTGCACCGGGTCAACGACCTTTTCCGTAAAGTTCCGGTACATTTCATCCCGGTACATCCCGCTGTAATCGAAATCCCGGTTCTGCTCGGCGCTGGCGGCAGCGCGGTCGTTGGGCTGTTCTGCACTCTCCGGGGGCAGGGCAGCGCCGCAGCAGCGGCAGACGCTTTCGCTGCGCAGGGTGCGCTCCCCACAGGCGGGGCAGGTGCGCAGCTGTGCATCCTGATAAGGGAACTTCCACTCGTAGCCTGCGCCATGGGCAGGGGCATGGATGCACAGACCCATCTTCTCATAACAGGTGCGGTGATAGGGTGCACCGCAGTCCGGGCAGACCACGATGTCGTCCTGAAGGGTCAGCGGCTTGCCGCAGCCCTCACAGGGACAGCCATAATATTTCGGCATGATATCCTCCTGTGAAATCGATCATACTGGTATTATACTCCCCCGGGAATGAAAAGAAAAGGTGAAAATCTTCAAAATTCCGGCAAGATAGTATTTTTCCTCTTTACTTTATCACAGATTCTCGGTATACTAATGAAGTATCTGTGTATAAACTGTGTCTTTTGGCAGGGAAGAAAATGTGCGCTGTGCGTGCGTTTTGCACCCTGCCGGGGACGTTATCTGTTATGATGAAAACCCTTGAACGAGAGGAACGTAGAGAATGATCACGATTGATGAACTGAAAGTGCAGCTGGCCGAGCACGCCAAGGCCGTTAAGGACCTGGAAGAAGCACTGGCCATTGAAGCAAGCCGCAAGCGCGTGCAGGAGCTGGAGCACACCATGTCCCGCCCCGGCTTTTACGATGATACAGAGCTGAGCAAGAAGGTCTTTGACGAAGTCGGCGACCTGAAGGGCAAGCTGAACCGCTTTGAAAAGCTGCAGGGCCTGTACGATGACGCCGAGACCATGCTGGAGATGCTGGACGAGGAGTACGACCCCGCCATGATCCCCGAGGCCGAAGAAGCCGTGAACACCGTGGGCAAGGCTGTGGAGGAACTGCAGCTGATGACCATGCTGAACGGCGAGTACGACCACAGCAACGCCATCCTTACTTTCCACGCAGGCACCGGCGGCACCGAGGCTCAGGACTGGGCCGAGATGCTGTATCGTATGTATAATAAGTGGGCACAGGCACACGGCATGACCGTGGAGGTGCTGGATTATCAGGACGGCGACGAAGCCGGTCTGAAGAGCGCTTCCATGATGGTCAAGGGTGCCAACGCCTATGGCCTGCTCAAGAGCGAGAACGGCGTGCACCGTCTGGTGCGTGTCTCTCCCTTTGACGCCAACGCCCGCCGCCAGACCAGCTTTGCTTCTCTGGAAGTCATGCCGGAACTGGACAACACCATTCAGGTGGACATCCGCCCCGAGGATATCGAAATGCAGGTGTACCGCTCCTCCGGCGCTGGCGGTCAGCACATCAATAAGACCTCTTCCGCTGTCCGTCTGATCCACAAGCCCACCGGCATCGTGGTCAACTGCCAGACCCAGCGCAGCCAGTTCCAGAACCGCGACTACGCCATGGAAATGCTGAAGGCCAAGCTCTACCAGATCGCTAAACAGCAGCACATGGATAAGATCGATGACATCAAGGGCGTGCAGAACGAGATCGCATGGGGCCACCAGATCCGCAGCTATGTGTTCATGCCCTACACCATGGTCAAGGATCACCGCACCAACTACGAGACCGGCAACGTGGATGCCGTGATGGATGGCGATATCGATGAATTCATCTTCGCCTACCTCAAAGCCGCCAGCCGCGGCGAGCTGCAGGACGCATAAGCGCCTGTCTCTGTAAAAATCATAACCGCACCTGTGTCCATTTTTGGATGCGGGTGCGGTTTTTTCGTCCTTTTCGGCGCATAATAGATCTGAAAAATGCGCAGGGAGGCCGTAAAATGTCTAAGCACAGCATCATCCGGTGGGGGAAGATCATGGGTGCCTATCTGCTGGTGGCCGCCGTGGCGGCGCTGGGCTGGCTGTGGTGCGCCCTGCCGGAGCAGGTCTATCTGGAGCCGGAGCAGCCCCTTGCGCTGCCCCGCTTTGGCTGGGTGGAACCGCTGCGCGGACACGGCAGCCGCAACGTGGCCAGCACCCGGGCAGCGGGCAGCTATCAGACCACGCTGGCACTGGGCGGCTGGCTGCCGGTCAAGACCATCCGCGCCACCGTGATGCAGCGCCCCACGGTCACGGTATGCGGTACGCCCTTTGGGGTGAAAATGTTTTCAGAGGGAGCGCTTGTGGTGGGCTTTTCCGAGGTGCACACTGCCGTCGGTACGGTGAACCCCGCAAAGCAGGCGGGGCTGCGGCTGGGCGACCGGGTCATCCGCATGGGAAACACCGTCACCGAGACCAACGAGCAGGTCCATGCCGCGCTGGAAGCCGCCGCCGGTGCGGCGGTGGAGGTGGTCTACGTCCGCAAAGGAGAGCAGCGGCAGACCACTCTTTTGCCGGTGTGGGATACCCAGAACGCCCAGTGGCGGGCAGGGATGTGGGTGCGGGACTCTTCCGCCGGGGTGGGTACTCTGACCTTTGTGGACGCGCAAGCCGGGGTGTTTGCCGGGCTGGGGCACCCTATCAGCGACAGTGACACCGGCGAGCGGGTTGCCCTGCGCAGTGGCGAGATCGTGACTTGCCAGATCGTGGGCTGCACCGGCGGCACCGCCGGAAGCCCCGGGGAGCTGAAGGGCAAATTTATCAGCGACCATGCCCTTGGCAGGATCTGCATCAACGGCGAAAACGGCGTCTACGGAACGGTAAGCACCGCCATTGCCGGGCAGCAGACAGAGCTTGCCTTTGCGCAGGAGGTGCTGCCCGGTGCGGCAGAGATCCTGACTACTACCAGCGGCGAAACGCCCCGCAGCTACCGTGTCTATATAGAAAAGGTGAACGACGCCGACCCGCACCGCAACATGGTGCTGCGCGTCACCGACCCGGCACTGCTGGCGCAGACCGGCGGCATCGTGCAGGGGATGAGCGGCAGCCCTATCCTGCAAAACGGACGGCTGGTGGGTGCAGTGACCCATGTGCTGGTCAATGACCCGACACGAGGCTACGGTATTTTTGCACAAACCATGCTGGAACAGGCACATTCCGTGCCCGGAACGGACGCAGCAGCATAAAAAAGTATGACATTCGAGCAGAATTTCCATAATTTCCCAAAATAAACCGTTGAACTATCTGGAAAATTATGGTAAAATCCATGGTGTTAAGGGAACTGCACACATTGGAGGAAACAACCATGGATAAAGTGAGATTCTTGATGTCGGATACCGGTGCTCAGATCACAGAAGCCTGTCGTGAGGCGCTGGAGCAAAAGGGCGTGGAAGTGACCGTTGTGGAAAAGGATGGAAATAAAGTTTTGCAAAAGATGCTGGCCGTTCGCCCGCAGGTAGTGCTGCTGGATGCCTTTATGCCCGGGCTGGACGCGCTGGCGGTCAAGCAGCGCTACAACGCCGCAGGGGAGCGCCACACCTCGTTTTTCGTCACCGGCGCGTTCCAGAGCGAGGAAATGGTACAGGAGCTGCTGGACGAAGGTTTTGCCTACTATTTCGTCAAGCCCTTTGACGAAAGCGTGCTTGCAGCCCGGGTGCTCAAGGCGGCAAGTGGACAGGAAAAGCACCTGCTCCATACCAGCGTGGACAGTGACGAGTTGACCGTCACCGAAATTTTGCACCAAATTGGCGTGCCTGCCCATATCAAGGGCTACCAGTTCCTGCGGGATGCCATCCTGCTCACCATGAACGAGCCGGAGTACATCAACGCAGTGACCAAGCGCCTGTACCCGGAAATTGCCAAGAAAAACGGCACTACCGCCAGCCGGGTGGAGCGGGCCATCCGCCACGCCATCGAGGTGGCATGGGATAGGGGAGACGTGGATACCCTTAACAGCTACTTCGGCTATACCATCCATAACCTGCGCGGTAAGCCCACCAACTCGGAGTTCATTGCGATGATAGCTGACAAAATGCGGCTGGATAAACGGCAGCGGGTGGGGTAAGTAAGCGACGTATATAGGTGATATTTAAAGGCATAAATTGGAATTTTTGGAATCGTGACTTTTGTTTATCGCTATAAAAAATGTAGAATTATGCTCTCATAGCGATAAATAAGTCAAACGAATGACGATAAATCTCCTGTATTTATTGGGTGTAGTGCCCGATGTGTACAGGAGGTTTTCTTTTATGTTGGCAAGAGATATTGAAATGTTCATTGAGCACTGTGGATTGAAAGGGCTGAGCACGAAAACCATCAACAGCTACGAACAGACACTTAGGCTCTTCATGCAGTATATGGACGAGCAGGGGATTTTACTGACTGAGAAAATCACCCATCTTGCGATACAGGGCTACATAAAGAGCATTAAGGAACGCGGAAAGTACACGGTTACTACGAATCCGAACAGCGGGAACTATCCGGATCGGAGAGTTGATTTTGGAAAGCGAGTGTCGGACATAACGATCAACAACTATCTGCGGAACCTGCGAGTTTTCTTCAATTGGTGCGTGGAAGAGGAACTGATTCTCCGTTCACCTGTGAAGAAAGGCGACTTTGTTAAAGTAGAACGAAAGCCATTGGAGTTCGTTTCGGATGAAGATTTCAAGCGACTGCTGAAGAGCATGAATAGTGCGAGCTTTAGCGAATACCGCGATTCCATCATCATTCAGCTTCTACTCGATACAGGCATGAGAGTAAATGAGTGCTTGCTGATTGAAGTGACAGATTTAGACATGGTGAAGCGGTGCATTAGCCTACCAGCAGACAACACAAAGGGCAAGAAAGCGCGCTATGTGTTTTTCTCGGATAAGATGGCAACACAGCTTCAACGGTGGATAAAGTATAAAGACCGTTACCGTGATAGCGATTTCCTGTTTTGCACGAATAAAGGTAAGAGAATACAGGTGAGCAATTTCGAGGCCAATGTTCGCAAGTATGCCCAGCGGATAGGGCTAAATGACATTCACCCGCATGTTTTCCGAAACAACTTTGCAAAGCGCTTCCTTATGAGTGGTGGGGATATTTACACACTTAGTAGGTTATTAGGACATAGTAGCGTGACTGTAACAGAACAAGCATATCTGGACATCACTCAAAATGACCTTGCCGAAATGTACCGAAAACATAGTCCTCTTAGCAAAATTATCTGATTTTTGCCAATCAAATTCTATTCTAGGTTAAACGATTTGCTTCGCCTTGGCATAATTCATCAGTAAGAATATTAAAAGGGGCACGCACACGACCATTTTGGACAGTATTATCCTTTCTGAACAAAATTAGAAAGGAAATCCCTGTCCATGAAAAAATTGCGGAATGAAAAACCAGAACTCTCAAAGAAAAGCTCCTTCTACATAACTAAATACCGCTACTACGAGCTGAAAAACTTTTGCTTGCAGTACCCGGACTGGAAAAAGGCTTTAGAACAAGTCAACGGGTGGGAATCGAGCAGCCACGAGGTTTCTGGAATTATAAGAGGAAGCCTCCCAGAAAGCTCGACAGAGCGGCAGGCTATGATACGAGCCTACTATTCGATGCACATTGATATTATCGACCGCTGTGTAGCAAAGCTAGAACCTGCTATTGCACCATACGTATTAAGAGGTGTGACGGAAGAGGTGTGCTATGATGCACTGAGAGCCAATGGGTGCCCATGCTGCAGAAAAACATACTATAAGTTTTACCATTATTTCTTCTGGCTCCTGAGCAAGGAACGGCAGTGAACGCGAAAATTGCAGGTTCCTTTATGGAACAAATATTCACTGTTTAAATACAAAGGAGAACACAATATGTTTAATAGCAAAGTAAATCACATGACCGTTATCGTGAAGGGTGTCAGAGATGACGACTATGAAGGACGTGAGCTGATGATGGAAGTCGTTCGTCGGAACTGTAAGATGGACCCGAGGCTGGTTAGCCAGATGGTCTATTCGATCAGAACCTACGAAGATGGAAAGAAGAAGCGCACGGACTTCAATGTCGAATTTGAGGCATTCAGCATGGGCGGGATCATCCGTGATTTTGAGCTGCTGAAAAAAGCAGGTGTGATCAAGCAAGTAGAAAAGAAGCAGTATACGAATTATCTCGTTTACTAAGAAAGGCGAGAGTCGTGGGGAAATCTGCGGCTCTTACTTTTTGGACGCGAGAAATTCAGGGTGTTTTATGGAGGTGATTAGTTATGCCTAATGAAAAGTGGAAGCATATACAATGGAAACGTGATGGAAGTGATAATGCACTAATACGAGAATTCCTCGCAGACCCAGATAATATTAGGAATTGCGAGGCGTGTCCGTATAAGATGAAGCATCCTTCGCATGACGCTTTACCTTGTGGGCAGTACCACTGTTGGGTAGAACTTTCTTGCTAGTGGAAAGAGAGCCGTGGAGAAATCTACGACTCTTTATTTTTTGCCTGTTCGTGAAATTTTCATCTTCCTTTATGGAAGTAGAGGGCATATTGGAGGATGATACTATGAAAGCTAGATATGTCATTGGAAAGAAACTTTTAGGGACTGTACCTTTTATGAAAGCTGGCAGTGCTGCAATTTGCTTGGTGGCGACAACCATGGAAGCATATGTGGCATACATCAAGCTGCAAAAGGCAAGAGAAAATTTGGATTCTGACAAGGCAAAAGGCAATAAGTAAATTAAAAACACGCCCTCTGCTTTTTGTTCGCGAAATTTTCATCTTCTTTTATGGAAGGAGATAGCTCAATTGGTAGAGCGCTGCTGGAATGCAGAGGTTACGGGTTCGATTCCCGTTCTCTTTCTTTTTTATTCTAGGTTAGCCAACGCGAACTTTTCGTATTCTATTATGGAAGGATGTCTTCTGAAAATTGAAAGGAGAATTTATTATGAGCAAACGAGTAAAGACTACCTATGATCGAGGCTATGTGAACGCAATGGACAAGATCCGCGTATTCATCGAGAGCAACCAGAAAGTCATGTACATTGATACAGGCGAGTACAAGAACGCTCAAAGTGCACGCGCGGCTTATGCCAATGCAATCGCGTTGATTCGGGCAAAAGGGATTGTGAGACCTGCTTGCAATCGTAACGACCTGTTCTTGATCAGAAACGACATTTAAGGCGTAAGGGAGCCGTGGAGAAATCTGCGGCTCCTTTTATTTTCATCACGCACACGACCGGTTTATCCATTATTCTATTACAAAGGAGATTTGAAAATGTACATCATCATTGGTCTGGGGCTTATCTGTGCGACCATTGGCTTCGTGGTTGGTTCTGCTGTTCGGTGGAAGATTGACTACGAGGCCGAAACGATTGGCTCCCTTATCGTTGCTCAGGCAGACGAGAACGAGAACCCAAGTCTATTCTTGAACTTGGGTGGGGAATCCGTAGACTTTGCCGATAAACAGTATGTTATTCTCAAAGTGAACAAGGTGAGTAAACTGAAGCCGCGAGAAAAACATTCTGTTTAATGGAGAAAACTCCAAATATTGACTTAAAAGGAGATAATCAAAATGGAAGAACTGAATGCAGTCCAGAACGAAAAGTTGATGGACGAAACAATTAAGCACGAGCTTGAACGAATTAAGGATCTGACACCGGGAAGCGATGAGTACAAGGCTGCCTACGAGTGCGCTGCAAAGTTCTACGAAATTCGCGTTAAGGAGAAAACAAACCTGGCTGACAAGAATGCACGAGAGGATGAGCTTCAGATGAAGACAAATGAACTCAGAATCGAAGCAGACAAGGCAGAGAAGGCTTGGAAAACCGAAGTGGCGAAAGTCGTAGCTGGTATTGCATCGACCGCTCTGGGGGCATTTCTGATGATTCACCATGACCGGTTCTGGGCAATTTGTTCGGCAGGCGGTGTGCAGGTGTTCGACGACCGCTATCGGGACGGCAAGACGATCTACAAGGATTACGGAAAAAAGTCTGTATAAAGGAGGGACAGGAGAGGCTGCGGAGAAATCTGCAGCTTCTCTTTCTTTTATGAGATACCATAATCTACCACCTGAAAATTGGACGAACTACTATGGTCAAACGTACCGGTGCAATCATCCGGTCTATCGCATCAGTACATTATATTTGGACCACGAAAAAGGCCTTTGCGTTATCCAACAACGTTTTAACGAGAAAACGAAATCCACCACATGGAGCGCTATTGACCCATGGCTGAACGACAAAATCTATCTGCACGCTGGTTTCAAGGAATATTTTGACCACCATGCAAAGAAAAAAGATGTGAATGGCTGCTATCCCACCGTCACAGTCCGTCAAATCATGTGGGCCTTACGCATGAAACCACTGAAAAAAGAACGTTGGGAGACAGTATTTGATAGAAGTTTGATTTAAAAAGGAGAAGAACCCTATGGAGGACTTAATGCTTATCCGGTCAAGTTTTATGCGACGAATCATTTCTTCGGCTATCAACAAGGCGATTGCCAAGCAGAAGTACGGTATCACGGTCAATCTGGATGATATTCGGGCCGAATGGTCTGATAAGGAGCAGAAGGTGAAGGTTCATCTGGAACTGGATGCTGAGATGCCGAAGGCCGACCTCATGGATATTTTGAAAAAGGCAGGAATCTGCTGACGCGAAAAATTCATGCCATCTTATGGAGATATGAAATCTCAAAATTACATTTTGGAGGCATGAAATTATGAAAAAGATGGTAAAAGTGATTCTGGTATGCACGGCGATATTATGTGCTATTGATCAAATTACGCGTTTTACCGGTCCGTATGCTATAGCCCATATTTGGAACGACATGGTTCTGGATGGGAATTATGCGGCCGCAGATGCGATCAATGCGAAAATCAACAGCAAATATTGCAAGCGTGACCAGAAAATATTTGAAATCTTTACAGACTGTTTCACCAAGGCTGGCGAAAAGATGAGAAATTGTTGATGACAGACTCAGAGCCGTGGAGAAATCTGCGGCTCTTTGTCTTTTATATTTGAAGGGAGAAGCCTATGAATCTCATGAAATCCGTGTCCCGGTTCTTGAAAAAGAATGGCGGGACAATCTTGGCAATTGGCGCTTCCGTGGGAGTGGTGTTGACTGCCATCGAAACGGGTAAGGCGAGTATCAAGGCAGAGAAGCTTATTGAGATGAACTCTGCAGAACCTGCGTATACCATGAAAGAAAAAGTACAGGACTGCTGGAAGTTTTATCTGCCTGCCGCGGCACTTGGCGCGGGGACCATCGCGTGCATCCTCGGCTCTAATGCACTGAACAAGAAGCAGATTGCGAGCCTGACCGCTGGCTACATGGCACTTGGAAAGGCATATCAGGAGTACCGCAGGGAAGTTGCAGAACATGTTGGTGCCGAGCATGAGAAAGAAATCTATAAGGATGCTCGATCGGTACTCAAAGAACCTACCTCAGACATGGTTGAAGATAAGCTGCTCTGTTACGAACCTATCTCGAAAAGATATTTTCATGCCACGGAGGCTGCCCTGCTGGAGGCATTTTACAGCCTGAACCGCGACTTTGCCCTGAATGGATATGCCTCGATGAATGACCTCTACAATTACCTTGGGCTGGATTATATTCCGGAAGGTGATTTGAAGGGGTGGTGTGCCGATTATCTTGCAGCCGATTGGGAATATTTCTGGATCGACTTCAGCTATCTCAAACAGAAAACAGATGATGGGCTGGAAGTCTGCTATGTAGAGGCTTATCAGGAACCCATCGACGACTATTTGAACTATGATCCGAGCAAGGATACACCGTTTTAAGATCTGCTAATAAAAGTCAAATTTCAAAATAAATAGGAAAGATACAGGGATTTTTGTTGTTAGTGGACATAATATGTGCTATAATGATCGTAGGTGGTATCATAGTGTGTCAGTATGATTAGAGGCAAAAAGTTAATAGCTGGTGGCTAATATGAAGAATGTGACCCTCCTTGAGAAGCAACTTCGGAATGCAACCTCAATTAGTGCTCTTGTTCCTGTTTTTTCGCCAGATGGCGAATCTTGTATGTTTCATGGGAACCAGAGCTTACTAACGATTGATACGATTTCGGCGCTTATTGCAGGTATCTTTTTTACCGTTCACAACAATAGTCAAGTTTCGTCTATTACCATTGCGTTTCCGAATGGGACTTTCGACGAAAAGTTTACGTATGTTCTGCTAGAGTGTTACTTGGAGCACATTATTGCAGATCATGGTATATCTGTAAGGTTGCTCTATAATAAGAAGGAAAAGAACATATTCACTGATGGTATTGATCATTCTCCACTGTGCGTTTTTGGAGAACCAAATCGTTCAGGGATGGATTTTGTTCGACAATTCAGATTTGGAGTTGGAAAAAACTATTATCGCAAACTTTTTTCAGCGAATGAAAACGATGATGAAACATTGTCTTCAGCTTTCACGACGCTCTGTCTCTTCTTTAGGGGATTAGGCATCACAAAGGAACGTAGCGAGTCTCTTGCTGAAGTTGCTGTGGAACTGGTTGGAAATGCGATTGAGCACAGTTGTACGGATTGCTTCCTTGATATTGATGTTACTCCTCGCAATTATGTTCGTCGAAATAATCCAACAGGTCCGAAATATTATGGAGTGAATATTTGCGTTGTAAACTTTTCACCAACCCTACTTTCGTCCCAGATTCAAACAAAGCTATGCACTAATAGTGAGATAAGTAATACAAATGATAGTGCACGGTATTGGCGATTGCGTGAAATTTACTTGCATCATAGAAGATTTTTCAGGGAAGGCTATGGTGACGATGAATTTTTCATGCTGAGTGCTTTCCAAGATCGTATATCCGGTAGACCAAACGAATACTTGACTGGCGGAACTGGCCTTCCGGCCTTGATTAAATGGTTAGAGGCTCAAGCAGACAGTAACAATTGTTATGTCTTGTCTGGACGACGAAAAATGCAATTCATACAGTCGCTTTTGGAATATGATTCGGATCATTGGATTGGAATGAATCGAGTGCATGATTTTCAGCACTGTATTCCTGACAAAAATGTTTTTCTTCAATTCCCGATATACTTTCCTGGAACCGCATACAATCTGAATTTCGTGATGGAAACGGAGGATACATTATGAGTAAACAAATGATAGCTCTTGAAATAAAGGATAGGAGCTTGACAAAGCTTGCAGGAAACAGTTATGGAAGAAAACTGTTTGATGCGCAAGTCGATGGTCATATCAATTTGAGGGAGCCGTTTACAATCGTTTTTCCTGAACAAATTGATTATTTGGCATCTTCGTTTATCCAGGGTTTTTTTGGAAAGATTTATACCGAAATTGGCCGGGAAGGAATGGAAAAAAACTTCGATGTTATTGTGCCCAAGATTTCCGACCCGAAGAAAACTATTTTGGATCGGCTAATGCTTATGTGAAGGATGTGTAAATGGATGATTGAAGTTATTTCTGCTATTTTATCAGGGGTTGCAATTTTAGTATCCATTTATGCCGCCAGCACGGCGAACAAATCCGCAGCTGCGGCCATTCGTTCGGCTAATTGCAGTACAATTTTTGACGAGTATCTTATAAAAAAGATTCCACAAGCTAGAACGGCACTTGATTTTGATGGTGATGGCTATCTACGAAATGGTAATAAATTTTGTAATGTACTAAGTGAAATGAATGTTTCAGCGCTGTTCTATAAATATGATGATAATGAATTTTTTGTGGAATTAACAAAGCAATCTGGAAATCTTGAAGATATGGTTGTAGAGGCTGGAAACCATTCCACGGATCCGAAAAAGTTTTGGCAAGATATACAGAGTTCGTTGGAGTCGATTTATAAATTGATTGACAAAAAGCGAACGGGCCAGAAAATATAATATACTTAAAATCGTTCCCACCTTGGCATTGGATTGTTAAGGTGGGATTTTTTATTGCCAATAAACAATGATTTAAGTTAAAGGAGCATGATATTTATGAAGAACATTAACTGGTGGAAAGTTGCATCTATGGCAATGCTGGCGGCAAGCGCAATCATGGGCTTCGGGCATGACCTGATCGAGGACCAGAAGACCGAGGACGACCTGCGGGATATGGTTCAGGAAGAAGTCCGCAAGCAGTTGTCAGAAAAGAACCTCTAATCGCGAAAATTTCCAACGCTATTATGGAGAAATCCTAAAAGAATTGGAGGTAAAAATTATGTTCGATCGCGAATACTTCAAGCAGGTGGATTCTGAGATGCTGGGTGCCTTAAAGGTGCTGGGACGAGCGATGCTTAGCGCACTTGATGCGCTGATCTGGTATTTGCTCCTGCAGCCGATTCGGCTCTACAGCTGGTTGACGGATGACCCTGCTCCGGTAAGAAGGAGAGGAGCATACAAAAACCGCCATTGTGCGGAGGATAGGCTCTATTAAGAAGCGAAGAGCTGCGGAGAAATCTGTGGCTCTTTCTTTTATATTTTACGGAGGTATGAAAAATGAACCTGAAAACATTTGGCAAGAAAGTGGGAAAGGGTATTGCAAAGAACCTTCCCAAAATCCTGGTCTGCGGCAGCATTGCAGGCATGGTCACGAGCGTAATTTTCGCCGTCAAGGCAACTCCCAAGGCGATGATCCTGCTCGATGAGAAGAAGCAGGAACTTGGCACGGAGAAGCTGGATGTAAAAACCATCGTGAAGACAGCGGCTCCGGCTTATATTCCTACGGCGATTTCCATGGTAGCATCTGCAGGCTGCATGATTGGTGCCATGAACGAGAACGACCGGCGCAATGCGGCTCTGGCGGCCGCATATTCTCTGAGCGAAAGCGCCCTGAAGCAGTATCAGGAGAAGGTCGTGGAAACCATCGGCGAGGAGAAGGAGAAAGAGCTTCGCCAGACCATCACCCTTGATAAGATGGCAAAGCAGCCGGAAGAAACGCCGGTTATTGTACCGGCAGCCCGCGACGCATCTTATGACCAGCTGGTCGAGTGCTATGAAAGCTTCTCTGGAAGATATTTCAAGACGACCGTAAACGCGCTGGATCGGGCGATGAACGGCCTGAATAAGCAGCTCTTGAGCGATTTTCGTGTGACCCAGAATGACCTGTTTGATTATCTGGGACTGGAGCACACCAAGAACGGCGACCTTTTGGGCTGGGATACGGATTCCACGCTGACCATTGAAACATTCTACAGTTCCAAGCTGGACGAGGACAGCATGCCTTGCATGGTTCTGGACTACAGCACTCCTCCGAAGTGGCTGGGGTATTGATTCGCGAAAATTTCATCGACTGTTATGGAGGTATACTCCAACATTTATATTTTAATTAAAGGAGAATCACTATGGAAAACGAAATGATGAACAACATGGACACTATGACTGAGAACCTGACGGATGCAATGCCGGAGGTCGATAGCCTGGTGCCCAGTGTGGACGAGAACCATGCGGAGATGTCGAGCGCATCTGGTAGCTTTGGCAAGACGGCAGTATTCATGCTGGCTGGTGCCGCAGCTTACAAGGGCGCTGAGCTGCTCTGCAAGCACGTACTCGTTCCGCTGTGCTACAAGGCAAAGAACTGGATTGACAGCAAGAAGGCGAAGGACGAGCCCATCGAAGCAGAAGTGACCGAAGTGGTGGAAACCGACGAAGAATAATCTGTTGGACAGCCGCAAGGGAGCCGTGGAGAAATCTGCGGCTCCTTTTATTTTTATAAAGGAGAATTACCATGGAAAAGAAAAACGACAAAAAGTTCAACTGGAAAAAGGCTGCAGTAATCGGTGGCATCTTTGCTGTGGGTGTGGCTGTTGGCGTTGCAGGCGATAAGGCCGTTATCAAATTGATGGTCGAGAAGGGCTACAAGACCGTCCTGAAGGAGTACCGCCTCCACGTTGACGCTGTTGCCAATGACAAGGACGTCGTGAAAAAGGTCTTCATTTCTATCACTGATAAACTGACCGGAAAAACGTTCGGTACTACGTGGTCTCCTGCCGATGCCAAGGAAATCGGGGAATTCATCCTCCAGTATGCAGAGGAGGGGCTGACTAATGGCTAAAATCGAAATGCCTTCCAGCAGCATCAACTCCACTGGCGAGCCGCCTAAGAAACAGTTGAAAAAGGTCACGACCGGTAAGGTGACCATCAAGCAGGAGAGCGAGATCCAGAAGCTGGCGCATAACTTTCTCGCAGAAGACCTGCAGACGATTCGCGAAAAGCTGTGGACGGATTATATTCTGCCCGGCATCAAGAACATGGTGTGCTCTGCGGTCAATATCGCATTGTTCGGTGTTGATCGTTCCCGCACCAATACGAGCGGATATTCTCAGCAGCGTAACAGTTACAGCAGCTATTACGCAAATGCAAATCAGAACCGTCCTCCGCAGAACAACTATCGCCCGAACCGGCTGGACTGGCAGAACATCACTTTCGATAGCTATGCCGATGCGAATGATGTTTTGAACGAGATGGGCCATGCGCTCCACGAATATGGACAGGTCACGATTGCTGATTTTTACGATGTTGTGGGAATTACCCGTGATGCTCGTGACTATCAGGATTGCAAGTATGGCTGGTATGACATTGGACCTGCATCTATCAAGGGCGTTCCGGGCGGCTACACTATCGTATTTCCGAAACCTGTTCCTCTGAACTAATTGAAAGGACTGATATTTTTATGAAAAAGAAAGAAATCATGACCAAGGCAACGCAGATGTTGTCTAAGACTGCATTCAAGCTGAAGAAGGCAAGTCCGACCATCATGGTGGTTGGTGCTGCTATCGGTGGTGTGACCGCAACCGTTCTGGCCTGCAAAGCAACCCTGAAGGCGCAGTATATTCTGGCTGAGCATAAGGCCAATGTGGAGAAAATCCACGAGACTAAGGATAAGGTGGATGCCGGGGAAATTCAGCTGCCCGAAGGTGAGACTTACACTAAGGAAGACCTGACGAAGGACATCACCACGACTTACATTAAGACCGGCATGAAGCTCGCAAAGGTGTATGCACCCGCGATTGGTCTGGGCGCAGCATCTCTCGGTTGTATGTTCGGCAGTCATCATATCATGACGAAGCGGAATGCAACGCTGACGGCCGCCTACATCGCGCTGGAGCAGTCTTTCAACGGCTATAAGAACCGCGTCGCCGACCGCTTTGGCGAGCGGGTACAGCATGAACTGGAACAGAACGTTAAGGCCGTGGAGGTTGAAACCAAGAAGGTCGATGAGAACGGTGTAGAGGAGGTCATCAAAGAGTACAAGGATATCGCTGAGCAGGCAGATGATCCGTGCACTCTGATTTTCGATGAAACTGTGGACACGTGGGAGCGGGATGCCGACCTGAATCGGAACTATCTGCTCCTCATGGAGTCTGCAGCGAACAAGAAACTGCGTTCTCAGGGGCATCTGTTCCTGAATGAGGTGCTCACCATGATTGGCACGCACGGCGGTCAATCTCTGCGCACTCCTACTGGTCAGGTCGTTGGCTGGGTATACAATCCGAACGACACTTCGCTGCACAACCATGTGGATTTCGGCCTCACGAGCTTTGAATCGAGCGATGAGGCACTGAAGAGCTTCCTCCGTGGCGAGGAGCGTTCTGTCATTCTGCACTTCAACTGCGACGGCATCATCATCGACAAAATCTAACTGATATTTTGGAGGGACAAGCTATGACCAGATACGTAAAGACTCTTTCCTATGTATTTGCAGCCATGGCCGGAGTGTGCTTCGTATCCGGTCTGGCAGTCCTTTCTGAGTGAGGAGCAAGATGGACGATAAGTATACGAAAGCACGTGAAATCGTTGAAGTGTTTGACGATTTTCTTAACGATAAACTCGCGAACAGGGGGGATTGAACTTAATTGCAGTGTGCCAGTTGCTACGGAAGATGCAAAAAAGAAAAATCCGCGCATGTTCGATACTTGTTGCATGATTTATGGTCATGAGTGGGGTCAAATGGTTGATGAAATTGCCAGAATGTTGTAAGGAGCAGATATGGACGGTTTGGAATCGGTGTTTTTATTCCTCGATTATTTGACCGACACGAAACGAAAGCGGCATCTGGTTGGAGGGGTCCTCATGAGTGTTTCACTCTTTTTTGGAGGACTGGCCTTCACCATGATGACGATTAAAGGAGAAGAAACCAATGAAAAAACTGATGCGTGATGCCTTGATATTTGTAGGCGGATTTGCTGCTGGTGTTGCCACGATGCACTTCCTGATGCGCGATACTTACAAGAAGCAGGCAGATGTGCTGGTCGAGGACGCTCGGAACCATTTTAAGCAGCGTGAGCAGGAACTGGATACGACCATCGAGCAGCGGGCAAACGAAAAGGCGTACGATCTCGTGAGCGGCCCGTATCGTCAGGAGGAAGATTCTGAGAAGCCGACCCATGAGCCGATGGAGGCTATTGAGATTATTCCGAGCGACGAGTTCGGTAACGAGGACGATTACGAAACCAGCTTCCTGACCTACTATGCAGACGGCATCCTGACTTATGATAGTGATGGGAGCAGGGTAGAGGACATTGAAAAGGTGATTGGCCCTAAGGCTCTGGATAATTTTGGAGCAGAAGAGCCTGATCTTGTCCATGTCCGCAATCACAACTACCGGAAGGACTACGAAGTTCTGAAGGTGCGCAATAAGTATGCGGACTTGTATCCTAACTCCGGAGAGGAGTATGAATGATATTCAACGATATGACCAGTCAGTATTTTGACTGGCTGCGTGAAACGGTTTGCGGAAGATGGGAACCCAGAAACCTTTCTTTCCACAAGCTGCTTGCGTTTTTATTTCAGCAAGACTTTATTCCATCTTGTGAGATGGATGCGAGTCGTGCTGAAGATGGGCGAGACTTGCGCTACCGATTCGCTCAGGAAAAAAGTATCCCATATGCAGCGTTGAACAGTGCAACGAGCGGAATGCCATGTAGTATGTTGGAGATGATGGTGGGGCTTTCCATCCGCATCGAAGAGCATATCATGGCAGATTCTGAAGCAGGAAACCGAGTGGGGCAATGGTTCTGGAACATGGTTGTTAGTCTTGGGCTGGCAGCTATGGATGATGCTCGGTTCAACGAGGGTCGCGCTCAATTTATCATCGACCGTTTCAATCAGAGAGCCTATCAGCCGAATGGAGCTGGTGGGCTCTTTACTTTAATAAGCCCGAACGTGGATATGCGACAGTTAGATATTTGGTATCAGCTGATGGCGTATCTCAACGAAAGCAACATGTGATGGTGTACGTATCGAAAATATGCATCCCGATGGAAGGTGTAATAGAGCAAGTTCTCCATGATTCCGTCGTTTTGATGCGAATTACAGCATGTAGGAATACCGAACACATTGGTCGGCTGATTTTGGCAGACCTTAATTATTGGAGGAAAAGTGACTATGAATAACATTTATTACGAACTCGCACAGACTCAGCTGGCACTGGATGCCGCCCAGAAGGTGATTCGCCGCCAGAGGGGCAAGCTTTTCGGCAAGAACCTGCTGCTGGTAGGCACCATTGGCCTGTTCTGGACTGCCTGCAAGATGCTGGATGAAAGCGAGAAGAAGCGCAAGGCTGAAAAGGAACGCGCCGATGCTGCCGAAGCAGAACTCGCAGAGATGCAGTTTGAAAAGGACATTTGCTGCGATGGCAAGGCGAGTGTCACGAAAAAAGATGTCTGATACAGACCTCGTAGAAAGGAGGAAGTCAGTTACCAATGATTGATTTCCTGATGATTGCAACGCGCACGGGAAAACGCGGTGTAATCGAAATCTATCCCAAATTCATCATCAAAAAGTCCAAGGACTTGATGATTCGGGGTTCTGATTTCTACGCTATCTGGCTGGAAGAGCGAGGATTGTGGAGCATTGACGAACAGGATGCACTTCAACTGATTGACCATGAGTTGGATATTTACACGAACGAACACAAGGAGCATCTGGATAATTACCGGGTGCTCCACATGTGGGACGCTGAGTCTGGCATGATTGACAACTGGCACAAGTATTGTCAGCGTCAGATGCGGGATAACTACCACACGCTGGATGAACAGCTGATATTTGCGAACACTCCGGTCAAAAAGGAAAGCTATGCGTCCAAGAGACTCCCTTATGTGCTGGAACCGGGGAACATTGACGCCTATGATGAGCTAATGCAGACACTCTATTCTCCAGAGGAGCGAGAGAAAATCGAGTGGTGTATCGGTTCTATTGTCAATGGCGATTCCAAGACAATTCAGAAGTTCATGGTTCTCTATGGTCCGCCCGGTAGTGGTAAATCCACAGTGCTGAACATCATCCAGAAGCTCTTTACTGGATATTATGCAGCATTCGATTCTCAGGCACTGGGCTCGGCATCCAATGCATTCTCACTGGAAGCTTTCAAGGCGAACCCTCTGATCGCAATTCAGCATGAAGGTAACCTGTCCAAAATCGAGGACAATACTCGTCTGAATTCATTGGTGTCTCATGAGACCATGATGGTCAATGAGAAGTTCCGCAGTGCTTATGCCAATCAATTCAAGAGCTTCCTGATTCTCGCCACAAACAAGCCTGTCAAAATCACCGATGCGAAGTCCGGTTTGATTCGCCGATTGATCGATGTGGTGCCCACAGGTGAGAAAGTCCCTCAGAAAAGATATTCTGAACTCTATGCCAAGACCGATTTCGAGCTTGGCGGTATTGCATGGCACTGCAAGGAGGTCTATGAGGGGAATAAACATCGCTATGACGATTATATTCCGACAAGAATGCTTGGCGCTTCCAATGACTTCTATAACTTCATGCTCGACCGGTATTACATTTTCAAGAAAGAAGACGGTATTTCCCTGAAGAGAGCATGGGCGATGTATGACGAGTATAACCAGCGAGCAAAGGTTGTCTATCCGTATTCGATGCGTGCATTCCGTGAAGAGCTGATGAACTACTTTGCGGATTACAAGGAACGTGCAGAAGATGTGAATGGCGAACGAGTGCGAAGCTACTACAGTGGATTCAAGGCAGACAAGTTCAAAGAATTTGCCGACCCCGCACCTGCAGAAGCAGCTTCAAAGGAGGAACCATCCAAGTCATGGATTGATCTGAAACCACAGCATTCTCTCTTTGATGATATTTGCAAGGACTGTCCTGCGCAGTATGCGAACGAAAATGGCACTCCTACACAAAAGTGGGAGAATGTCAAAACGCTGCTCAAAGATATTCTTACTTCTAAGCTCCACTACGTCAAAGTCCCTGAAACCCACATCGTCATTGACTTTGACATTCCGGGCGACGATGGCAAGAAATGCTTTGAGCGAAATCTGGAGGCAGCGTCCAAGTGGCCTGCTACCTACGCAGAACTGAGTAAATCTGGTGCAGGAATCCACTTGCACTACATTTACACAGGGGACGCAAGCAAACTGAGCCGTGTATACGATGAGCATATTGAGGTCAAGGTGTTCACCGGAAATTCTTCGTTGAGAAGAATGCTGACCAAGTGCAATGATATTCCGGTTGCCAAAATCAGCAGCGGCTTGCCGTTGAAGGGAGAAAAAGCAATGGTCGATGTGAAGCAGATTCAAAATGAGAAGCACCTGCGGGTACTCATTAAGAAAGCCCTCGCAAAAGAAATCAGTCCCTATACTAAACCCAGCATTGACTTTATCGCTCATATTATGGATGAAGCCTACGAGAGTGGAATTCCCTATAATGTGGACGACATGCGCAATGCGATTCTAGCCTTTGCCGTAAACAGCACGAATCAGGCCGATGCCTGCTTGAAGATTACGGCAAAGATGCACTTCAAGTCAAGAGAGGATGTTGAATCGCAGGTTGATGACGGTGAGAAAGCACCCATCGTATTTTTCGACTGTGAGGTGTTTCCGAATCTCTTTTTGGTCAACTGGAAATTTGCCGGTGAGGACAAGCCGGTGAATCGGTTGATCAATCCTAGCCCTACGGATATTGAGAAGTTGACACAATATCGTCTGATTGGCTTTAATAACCGCAAATACGATAACCACATGCTTTGGGCTTGCATGCTCGGCTGGAATACGGAGCAGCTGTACGCACTGTCGAACCGTATTATCAATGACCATATGGGCTTCTTTGGCGAGGCCTATAACCTGTCCTACACGGATATTTTCGACTTTTCGTCGAAGAAACAGGGCCTGAAAAAGTTCGAGATTGAGTTGGGTATCCATCATCAGGAGCTTGGCTTACCTTGGAACCAGCCGGTGCCCGAAGAGAAATGGGAACAGGTCGCGGAGTATTGCGACAATGACGTTATCGCCACCGAAGCAGTGTTTAACGCGCGGCAGGCAGATTTTATTGCGCGTGAGATTTTGGCAGATGTTGCTGGGATGACCGTCAACGATACGACGAACAGCCTGACCACGCGCATTATTTTCGGCAAGGAAAAGCATCCTCAGCTAGTCTATACAGATTTAGCTACGGGTAAGTCCGATTCGGTGGTAGAAGTCGAGCCTGATATTCTGACCGACAAGAATATCATCAACGCCTTCCCGGGTTATGAGTGGGTCAGAGGCGAAGATGGTCGGATGCACAATATGTTTCGTGGTACTGATTTGGGCCTTGGCGGTTATGTCTATGCCGAACCCGGTATGTACTACAACATCGCCCTGCTGGATGTTGCCTCTCTGCACCCGCACTCAGCCGTCGCTCTGAACTACTTTGGCGACTACACCAAGAACTTCAATGACCTAATGGATGTACGTATCTATGTAAAACATGGTGAGTACGACAAGGCCAAGAAGCTCTTTGGCGGTAAATTGTCCAAATATTTGGATGACCCCGCACAGGCGAAAGCATTGGCGCAGGCTCTGAAAATCGCTATCAACTCGGTTTACGGTCTGACCAGTGCAACCTTCGATAATCCATTCCGCAACCCCAAGAACGCCAATAATATTGTGGCGCTTCGAGGGGCTTTATTTATGCGTACCTTGCAGGACGAGGTGCAGCAGCGTGGTTTCACGGTGGCGCACATCAAAACGGACTCTATCAAGATTCCGGATGCCACGCCTGAAATCATCGACTTCTGTATGGATTTTGCGAAAAAGTACGGGTACACGTTTGAGCATGAGGCTACATACGAAAAAATGTGCCTTGTGAATAACGCCGTTTATATCGCAAAGTACCTCGATGCAGATACAGCAAAGGCACAGTACGGTTATATTCCTGAAAAGAACGAGAAGAAGGGCGGTCATTGGACTGCGACTGGTGCTCAGTTTCAGGTGCCGTATGTGTTCAAGACGCTTTTCTCCCACGAAGATATTGTGTTCGACGACCTTTGTGAAACCAAGTCGGTTTCTAAGGGCGCAATCTACCTCGATAAAAACGAGGCTCTGCCCGAAGACGAGCACAATTATATTTTCGTGGGGCGCGTTGGTCAATTCTGCCCCATCAAACCCGGATGCGGCGGAGCATTACTGATGCGTGAAGCGGGTGTCCGAGACGATGGTGAGACGAAATACAATTCGGTCACTGGAGCCAAAGACTACCGCTGGTTGGAAAGTGAGATGGTCTATAACCTCCATCTGGAGGATAGCATTGACCGCTCTTATTTCGACAAGATGGTAGACGATGCAGCTGATACCATTGCAAAATACGGCGATCTGGAATGGTTTGTATCAGACGATGGTGGAATGCCGCCTTGGCAGAAGCCTGATTTACCCTGGGGTGATATTCAGGACGAAGCTGCAAGAAATTATGAGGTGAGATAAATGGAAAAACTTCCCTGGAATCCTAGCAAAGACGTGATTCAGGTGTCGGCAAACAACCTGGGAATTGACATTGACAGGGCTATTTATACTGCGATGGCAATTGACTACTCCCGCAAGTCTACGGAGCGTGCCGAAAAGAATGATATTGTGCGGTTTGGTATGTGCAATGTCAACATCCGCAAAGTCATCTTCAATGATCCGGCAACGGTCGTCCTGTGGTCGGATGGCACTAAGACCGTGGTAAAGTGTGGGCCTGATGATATTTTCGATAAGGAAAAGGGCCTCGCTATGGCTATTGTGAAGAAAATGGCAGGCAACGATACCCGGTTCCATAAGGTCTTTAAACAGTGGTGCAAGCCGGATGAAACCAACGATGATGCTGGCGTTTATGCCAAGGTGTTGAAAGAGCTGAATCAGGTGGCTGCGCAGACCAAGGATGGTATCGCGGGGCTGCTGGCAAAAATGAGTGCGGCGATGCACTAAAGAAAAAGAGTAAAGGAGTTTCTATTATGAAAGCAAAGGTAAATATTGACAATACCCGGTTTATTTTCGACACCAATTTCTCCGGCGACCCGAACCGCGACCGTTACGGCTCGTCCCGGCGGCGTGTGAACGTGGTCATCCCTACGGAGGAGCAGGCTCAGCAGCTCATCGAAATGGGGCTGAACGTCAAGCAGACCAAGCCGAACCCCAACTACACCTACGATGAGCCGTTTGTACCGACCTTCTACGTTCCGGTGACGGTCAACATGGACTCCAAATGGCCTCCGCAGGTTTTCTGGATCACCACCACTGGCCGCAAGGTTGCCTGCAACGCTGAGAACATCGGTCAGCTGGATTATATCCGTGTGAAAAACGTGAACCTGCAGGCTAACCTGTATGAGAACCGGAACAACCCCGGCCAGTACACGCTGTACGCGGATATTCTCTACGTGGAGCAGGATGCAGATGCCGACCCGTATGCTGCTAAGTATGAGCAGCGCGAGATGGCTGAGCCTAACGATCCGAACGATTTGCCGTACTAAGGAGAAGTACATGAAGAGACTGTTTATCAGTGTTCCTATGCGCAACCGCACGGAATACGCCATTAAAGCATCCATGGAGCAGATGCATAAGATTGCAGAGGCTGTCTTTGGTGAAGAACTGGAAGTTATCCCGACTTATTTCGAGGATGATCCTCCTGAAAACACCAACATGGCTCTTTGGTATCTTGGTGAGAGCATCAAGAAACTGTCGGAAGCCGACCGCTTTATCGGCATTTACGATGAGGATAAGGGCTACCGTGGCTGCATCATCGAGAACCTCGCTGCAAAGAACTACGGCATCCCGTCCTATCTGGTGAATGTCAGCTATGTTGCTCCCGACATCATCGAGCAGAAGCGTCGCGATGCGCGCATCGCAAACCTCGAAATTTATTAAATGATATTTCTGAGTGCAGGAGTTAGTCTTCCGTTGAATGGTCCAGCCGGTGAGTGCCCACGTCGCAAATGGCGTTCTCAGAGGCAGCAGCTCAGACTTATATTTTTAATAAAGGAGAAGAACTATGAAAGTATTGCGTATCAAACCGATGTGCCGACCGGAGGTCATCGACATTGATGGCTCGTTGGAATCTCTGCAGAAAGAGGTTGGCGGCCTGATTCAAGCAACCTACCCGTGGGACGACAAAGTTGCTCTTATTTGCAACGATGAGGGCAAACTCATGGGCTTGGAGTTCAACCGGCCGCTTTATAACGCTGACGCTCAGATGTACGACTATGTGGTTGGTACATTTCTGATTGTGGGCTTGACCGAAGATGACTTTGGCTCTCTTTCGGATGAGATGATCGAGAAATACACCAGGATGTTTCGCCGCTGCTATGGTCTGCTTGAGGACGAGGACGGTAAAAGATATATTGTGTGTATGAAGCCGAAGCAGTAATCGCAATAATTTCGGGAGCCGTGGAGAAATCTGCGGCTCCTTTTATATGGGTCATTCGCTAGGGCGAGCATGACAGGTTCGAATCCTGTATGGCCTGCAAGTGTCCGAAAATACACATATAAAACAAAGGAGTATCAGGATGAAAGAAAAACGACGTTGGAAAGTCTTTACTTACAATGGTAAAGAGATATTTGCATACACAATATTTGGCGAGGGCGCAGATGAAGAGGAAGCTACAATTGCCCTGTTGGCCTACGAGAATCATTGCTATCCTGAAGCCATTCATGTTCACAAAGAAATGAGGTGATTGCTCTGATGGCGGGAGTTCAGCTTTACGACTACCAGCTCGAAGCAGTCCAGAAAATGAGACTGGGCTGTATTCTGTGCGGTGGGGTGGGAAGCGGAAAAAGCAGAACGGGGCTGGCATTTTATTACCAGATGTTCGATGGAAAGCTCAACACAGAAGAGTACGTTCCGATGGTTGAGCCCGAAGACCTTTATATTATCACAACAGCACGGAAACGTGACACAGGGGAGTGGGACGAAGAACTCGCTCCCTTTTTCATGTCTACTGATGAGAGCCTTGACCTTTACAACCACAAAGTCGTAATTGATTCTTGGAACAACATCGGCAAGTACATTGGCATCAAACGCGCGTTCTTCATATTCGATGAACAGCGTGTTGTGGGCAATGGCTCGTGGGTGAAGGATTTCTTACGTATTACGAGGGAAAACGACTGGATTCTTCTGAGTGCCACGCCTGGCGATTGCTGGACCGATTATATTCCGGTGTTCATTGCAAATGGATTCTACCGGAACCGGACACAGTTCAATAATGAGCACGTGGTCTATAGTCGCTTCTCAAAGTATCCCAAAATTGACAGATATTTGAACACTAGCAGGCTGATACGTCTGCGGGAACGGATTCTGGTTGATATGGACTTTGAGCGGAAGACGATACCGCATCATGAGAACATCTACGTCGAGTTCGACCAGCGCAAGTACAAAGATATTTGCATGAGCCGGTGGAATCCATGGGAAGGGCGGCCTATTGAAACAGCAAGTGAGTTCTGTTCCAGCCTGCGGAGGGTGGTCAATGCGGATGAATCTCGGCAACAGGAAGTGCTTGATATTTGCATGACACACCCGAGAGTTATCATCTTCTATAACTTTGACTATGAGTTGGATATTCTCCTGCATCTGCCCTATGACAACGGTGTGGAGGTGGCTCAGTGGAATGGACACAAGCATCAACCGATACCGGATACGGATAAATGGGTCTATCTTGTACAGTACAACGCTGGAGCAGAAGGTTGGAACTGTATCAAGACGGATACCATTATTTTTTATAGCCAGAACTACTCCTATAAGGTCATGGAGCAGGCTTCTGGGCGGATTGACCGGCTGAACACACCTTTCAAGGATCTCTGGTTCTACCACCTGAAGAGCCGTAGCGGTATCGATGTGGCCATTTCCAGAGCATTGATGCAAAAGAAACAGTTCAACGAAAGGAAATTCTATGGAGCATGATATTTATGATTCTTTAAGGCTTACTGCGACGACCTGTGAGAAAATAGCAGATGTCTTAAATGCGATTGCAGAATGCTTCGAGAAAGTAACGGCTTGTCTCATGGACTTGATTGAAGAAATTAAGAGGCAGCCATTAAAGATGATTCTGCAGAAGCTACGCCCTGACTACAAGGACAAATGCAAAATCCGGTGGCTGGATATTCCCAACAAGGTTATGCAGGGGAGAATCAGGAGGTTCTGCTGATGGGAAATATCTCACGAAAAAGCAAGAAGAAACTTATTCAAAAGATGAAGACAACGTATCATGAGATTCAACTTATAAAAATCATGTATACCGAAGAAGCGTTGCCTCGCTACAAAGTTCCCACAAAATTGTATTGCCGCAACGATGGACGAGATAAGTATCCACATATTGCAATGTTCTTTGGAAAAAAGAACCATCCACGAGATGTTGTTGAGGTTTACCAGCATCATGTGAATCTCATTAAGTAAGAAAGGACTAATCAACGATATGAAAAATACCGAAAGAGACTTGGCGTTCTATGACGTGGACATCTTCGAGGATCTGCTGGATGAGAAGGACATTGATATTCCTTGTGCAGACAGCAGCGAGGAAGATGATAGGCGCAAAAACGAAAGCGCAGCAAGAATCTATGGCACTGAATACGGTGATCTGGTTGACCGTGTGGAGGTGTTGCTGAAGAAGAATATTTGTGGAGCGTGATATTTATGGCATATGAAAAATGTCCCGGCTATATGAAGAATGGATGCTGCAAGGGAAATGATCGACCGTGCCGTGTTGTGAAAGAGGATATTGAAAGCTGGTTCGACGAAACGTTTAAGCCAATTGACTTGCTTGATGTATGCCCGCAACAGTCCGTATTTGGCAATAGCTTCTTCATAATAACGGACAAAGACATCGAGGCACTAAAAACAGGAAAGGTCTTATTTGTAAGGGAAGAGTATGGTGTTTTTCTGAAATACGAAGGAGGCCAGAACGATGTGCAACCCTTCAAAGAAGACGATAAAGAGAGTTAAAACGGTGCTTACGGCGCGATGCGCTAGAACCGTGAAGACTGACTCGAGCACCGTGTATTTGTTTAGAAACCCAATCGAGCAGGGACTGCAAAACGTGGTTTATATTTCACGTAAAGGTCTATTTATCGCGACCGAACTGACGAAAGCTGACGTGTATCATTATTTTGATATTTGCTCCCCGGAGCAAATGAAGGAGGTTTTAGCATGATAAAAGACTCTGGAGACCGCACAGAATTTGAAACCGGCGCAAAGCGTGATATGCATGCAGGAAAGGGCCGCATGGATCTTCTGCCCTGGTATGGCATCATGGAGGTCAGCAAGCACTGCGAAGAAGGTGCCCTGAAGTATGGCGAGCACAATGTGGATAAGGGTATCCCGCTGCACTCGCTGCTGGACAGTGCTTCTCGGCATCTGGCAAAGTACATGGTCGGTATGGATGATGAGGACCACCTGCGAGCTGCCTGCTGGAACCTGCTCTGGGCGCTGAACCAGCGGGTGACGCACCCGGAGTTGGATGATAGGTTTTGCGTGAAAGTGCAGAAAGAGGCGAAAAAGAAAAAGTCGGAATGGGTTGCGTATCCGTGGAGGTGCAAATACTGCCATCACGTATTTGCGGAAGCGGCAGGATACTGGACGGGTGAAAATGAAGTGTCCTTTACCTGTCCCCATTGCGGCGGCATAGAGCGGTGGACTCCTCCTGTAAGTCCAAATGCCGAAGAAGGGCAGAAAAAAGAAGATGAAAATGTGCACTGCTATTGCGGAAAAACACTGGCTAAGGAGACTTCTCGTGGGTTGAAGCTTTGCTATCCTGAAAAGGTAAGACTTGATGCAACTGGCGCAGCATTTTTAAGATGCCCCGATTGTGACCAGGAAATTATGGTTTTGCATCCTGTCTGGGACGAAATGGGAGGAATTATTGTATGAATGACTGGATGCGCGAAGTGGACTATGCGACCTACTGCCCGAAGTGCAAGAACTTCAAGGTGCTGGAGACGGACGAGCCCTGCAACGAGTGCCTGACGGAGTGTGCGCGGGAGGGGACTGTGAAACCTCTAAAGTTCAAGGATAAGAGGGAAAAGGCAAAGTAAAGCGCGAAAAAATCTCCGCATATTATGGAGGTGATTAGCATGGATGAAAGAAAACAATTCCATCCCGTTAAGCTTGAACTTACTGAGAGCGCAAAAAAGATGATATTTATAGCTAAGGTGTTGAGAATTATTATAACGCCAGTTGCATTCCCGATTGCGTGCATTATCAGGATTTACAAGTGGACGTGGGAAACTATTGGATCGATCTGGTGAAATCATTAAGGCACAGAGCCGTGGAGAAATCTGCGGCTCTTTGTCTTGGGTAGCTTGAGCGAGCGACAACCACCAGCTTTGCTGGTGGAATAAAAACGGCTTTAGCCCTAGACAAAGAGAAACCTCCCCGTAGAATAGAGTGTGGGTTTGCCAACCACATTCTAGGAACAGGGAGGTTTATCTTTGAAATGAAAGATAACAAAGACGTAGATAGTTTAAGCCATACCACGTGGAGATGTCAATACCATGTAGTGTTTGCACCGAAATATCGGAGAATGGTAATTTACGGTCAGATCAAAAAGGATATAGGGCAGATACTGCGCCAGTTGTGCGAACAAAAAGGTATTGAAATCATTGAAGCGGAGGCCTGCCCTGACCATATCCATATGCTGATAAGTTTTTCGCCGAAGTACAGCATTTCCTATGTCATGGGATATCTCAAGGGAAAGAGCAGTCTCATGATTTTCGACAGACATGCAAATCTGAAGTACAAGTATGGCAATCGGCATTTCTGGGCCAGGGGATACTTCGTGGATACGGTAGGAAAGAACAAAAAGAAAATCCAAGAGTACATTAAAAATCAACTGCAACAGGACCAGATTGCCGATCAGTTGAGCCTTAAGGAGTTCGTGGACCCGTTTACGGGTAGCAAGGAAACTAAGGCGTAAATAAAAGGGCCCCTTGAGGGGCCTGCCACGAGACAGGAATGCAGTTGGCAGACCCATTCGTGGCCCCTTAAGGGGCTTTGCTAGTATTATGCCCTTCTAGGGCTTACTCAAGCCACCGGCTCAGCCGGTGGTTTTGACTTTATCATCGGAGGAGATGCTTACATGCAACGTATGAACATTAAATGTTGCCATTGTGGAGACTATACCCCATTTATCACAGAGGAGAATATTGAAGTTATTCCTCAAGTTAATCTCACAAGAACCGATATGGATATTTTGGGCGATATCGCGGACACATTGGCGGAATGCGGTTACTCGGATATGTGTGGTTTCTTACACTAGGTTCAGAGTGAAGTGACCAAAATTGTAGAGTATCAGGAGGAACGGTGAACGCTAAATGATATTTGCTGAAGAGGATTTGAACTCTTTGAATGCTATTGCTGGACTATTGGCTTCATTCGGGTGTGATAGTCAGGCTGGCTGTGTG
This sequence comes from Faecalibacterium tardum, assembly GCF_040096515.1. Lineage (NCBI taxonomy): Bacteria > Bacillati > Bacillota > Clostridia > Eubacteriales > Oscillospiraceae > Faecalibacterium > Faecalibacterium tardum. The sequence continues at coordinate 109,000 of NZ_JBBMEO010000003.1, forward strand.
CTTTATATTCAGCATAAAATCGCAAAGACCATGGAGGCTGACGAAAGGAAATGCAGAAATGAGAAATATGTCTAAGAAAACCTGGAAGCTCCGGGTTTGGAACCACATGACCGAGATGCAGAAACTTGATATTCTGCTGAAGCACGCTAAGGTTCTGCATACTTATGGACGCCGTTGGCCAGAGATGGACAGACCGGACAATCAGGAGTTTCTTCCTGGCGGACGGCATGATGGTGGTGAGCAAATTATTGCATATGATGCTGCTGGAAATCGTATCTGGGATGGCATTTGGGGTTGGGGTTCCTATGGCTTTGAGCATGGGCTTATCGAGGTGATGGGTGCGCAGCTGCTTGGTCATGATGATGTTGAGGGCTGGCTTACGGCTTGTCAGGTTACGAAGATGTGGAGGTGTAGAAATGCTGCGAAAAATCGCTGAGTATGTCAAAAAGATATTCCGTGTGAAGCCGATTCCTACCGCGGTCAATACGATGTGGGAAGCTATACATGAGTTGGAGATTGCCCGAAATCATTTTGATCACTGCGACCCGGAATTTGTGGATGCGGCTATTTTTGAGCTGAACGCTGCGGAGCGCCGATTGATTGCTATGAGGAGGTGTGTGATATGACGACTTTCTACAGCCCGACTTATTTTTGCAATTTCTGCGAGCGAGAATTTGAGGCTGGCGACAACTGTTACAGTCAAGAAGCAGCACTTAATAAAGCAAAAGAATTGATGTACCACAAAGCTGTTCACATCTGTGATAATGGACATATTGGTGTCGGCATTTTTACCGGATTTGAAAGGGTGGATATTGGTGACTGATAACTTTTGGAAAAATGTTGGTACATTTCTTGGGCATATGCTGGCCATGACCATCGTTATCTGTGCGTGGCTGATCATTGTTGTGGTTACGCTAAAGGTGATTTGGTTCACACTATTTCGGATTTTGCTGTGAGGTGAGAAGCATTGGAGGAATACTTATATAATCAAGCACTTCAAAGCATTCGCTACGGCGGCGTGAGCGCAAATGAGATACGAGAATACATGGCCTTGATTGACAAATACACAAAAGTGGAAACATTGTATGCAAATAATGCGCCGATAGAGTACGTCGTTAAAAGCCCGAGCGTAGATATTTGGAGGCATGAAGCGCCTGTAATAACCCCAAAACGACAGAATCTCACGAAAGATGTTTTGTTTAAAATCGTCGGTGCTTTGAACAGCATTATTGACTTTATCGTTATGGTATTAGAGGACTAGGAGAATTATTTATGTACTATCCAGGACTTGAATTTTACCGAGTGGAATCCGCACCAAGAAAATATTTCAGGTTCCATCTCGTGCTTGCTGTACGTGAAGAAGCTATGATTCTGAACGCAAACTGGTTCGGATTGGAGCTTCCGTTTCGCTATTATCCGTGCTGGCTGGAACGCCTGGACTGGCCGATGGGGTATGTGTATGATCCATTAAATTTTGAGAGGCAAGAAGCATGATAAAGTACACCTTTATATTTTCCTGCATAGACAATGGCGGTGGGCATCAGATCTTTGAAGTCAGGGCGATCGACAAGCAGGAGGCCATCCGTAAAGGCATGAAGATTGCGAAGAAGTTCGCTTGCGGAGATATCTGCGGTGACTGGGAGTGTAAGTTGAAGCGAGAGGATAGTTTATGAACGAAGACTTTGGAGCGATCACCATTCTTGCTCCAAAATGCCAGAAGTGTCCCAAAGTGAAATCCTGTGACCATAAACAAATGGCTCATCTCGGGTACATAGTTCCACAAAGGGGTAACGGAAAGAGCCTTAGTCAGCTCGAAATAGTGGATTCACTGATGAAAAGGAGATTTAATTATGAAAATCGTTGAACCTAAGTACGAAATCCTCACTGATATTTCTGAGGGAGGCATTAAGGAACTCCAGCAGATCGAGCGGGTGGCCCGGGTCTGCTACAAGAGCGAGGACAAGATCACGCCGGACGGTGAGTCGGCAAAGAAGCTGGTGGGCTTTCTGGTGAAGCAGGGGCATGAGGCTATGCTGGAGCATTCTCAGCTGTCCGTGCTGTTTACCTGTGACCGTGGCGTGGCTAACGAGCTGGTGCGGCATCGCATTGCTTCTTTTGCGCAGGAGAGCACCCGGTACTGCAACTACTCGAAGGAGAAGTTTGAGGGCAGCATTACCGTTGTGGAGCCGTTTTATATCGATAAAGAGCAGAATCGCCTGTTCTATCGTAAATGGGTAGAATCCTGCGAATTGGCAGAAAAAACTTATTTTTTGATGCTTATGAACGGTTATCGTCCCGAACAGGCCCGTTGTGTGCTGCCGTTGTGCTTGAAGACCGAGATCGTGGTGACGGCCAACTACCGTGAGTGGCGCAACATCTTCAAGCTGCGTACTCCTGTGGCGGCCCATCCTCAGATGAGAGAGCTGATGTGCCCGCTGCTGAAGGAACTACAGAGCAAGATTCCGGTGGTGTTCGATGATATTTACACGTACTGGCCGAAGGATGAGCAGACGGGAAAGGAAAGTGTGGAGGAGTAACTATGAAAGAAATTGATGAAAGGTATATTGCCGCACTTGATGAGTTCGGTTTTGGAATGTTCCGAACTAAAGCCGGTGTAAATATTTACCATACTACCTCAACAGGAACATTTATGATCAATCTTAATGGCGAGGACTTTGTGGATATGCTGGTGAGCTATGCAGAAACGTTTGACCCGAATACCTGGGTGTCCTTGACAGTAAAAAGTCATTCGTCAACGCAGGATATTTCGGCAATGCTCAAGAACGCCCAGGAAATCCAGATGCTTCTTCTGCAGCTCGCCATTAAACTCGTGAAAATCAGTAAGGAAGTGGAGTGAAACTATGAAAAATCGTATTATTTGTGTCTTTACATGTCTGATGATGCTCGTCGGCTGTGTGGTTCTGTGCAGCTGCTCCGAAGCGGATAAGGTGAATCGGAACATTTCTAAGCAGGCCAACTACTTTGAAGCTGAGCGCCGGATCACGGTCTATAACGCACGTACGGACAACGTTATCCTTGAAATGGAAGGTGCTATGTCCATCTCGAACAATGAAAACAACGAACTTGTGTGTACGGTGAAGACCGGTCCGAACGAGTATAAGAAGAATTATATTTACCTGAACGAGTACACCATGTATGTTGTTGAGGATATCACCGGCACTCATACCGATCCATACCACTATAAGCTCTATTTCCACACGGATATTCTGCCGGATGTGGAGGTAAGGTCGTGACCTACCTTGACGAGGCTGTGGAAATCGGTGTTCAGATGGTGTCTGGCTTACTCACGCCTGCAAGCCTGACGGATATTTACGTTATGATTGCTCGGAAGCATGAAATTCCGCCGCAGAAGGTCGAAAGCTCAATCAGGAGCGCCATTTGTGAAATCAATAAGAAGATGGGTATGCATTTTACGCCCATGACTTATATTCACATAGTAGCTCTTGGCGAAAAATACCGAAAGAAGATGATGAAAGCTAAATGACTACATATGAATTTGTAGATAGCATGGGTGTACCTGTTTGGATGAGCGGCTTCGATGCTCTCATTGACGCTATTGATATTCTCAAAAACGCTCTGCAGAACAACGAATCGCCAACCATTGTGGACATTAACCGAAAGCTGTGCGTGAAGTATCACACGAGCACCATTGCGATGGACAGACTTCTTCGTCGGGCGGTAGACTATGCAGTGATTCGGAAGCAGACGCATGGACCGCTTTATTACGAGGTGTTGGGCGATACTCCTCGGCAGGCAATGCCTTTGAAACAGTTCTTGTATATCTCTGCGCGATATTTGATACGGGAGGAGGTGTAATAAGTGATGCATGATATTTGTGGCATTGACCAAAAGAGTATCGATGATGGTAAGGTTTGGGTGCGCATTCGTGGCACCAATCCGACCATTCAGAAGCCTGTCGCTGAGATCTCGTATGAGGAAACGATGGCAGCGGTGGTCTTCCGGTACAAGGATGAGCATTGCAAGCGGATGGTAAACATCACCAACCTTGACATCATGATTAAGGACTGATATTCTTAGGACAGAAAGGGTGTGCTCTGGATGGGATTTTCTAAGGACTTGAAGGAAATTATCATGATGCGCATGGCACTAAAAGAGAAGAAACGGCAAGAAGAGGAAGCTGAGAGAAGGCACTACCTGTTCATTATGCTGCTCATCTTTGCAGCACTCATGACATACGTTTCCGTCATGGCAATGTTTGAAAATTTAGGCATCATCCGCTGAAAAAGGGAGGCTCTGGAGCAATTTCAGGGCCTTTTCTTTTTGATGTCAATATTTGTCAAAGATTGTCACGGTGTGAATTTTTGGCCATTTTTTCTCTTGGAATTTATGTCAATAATTGTCAATGTGTGAAAAAATGGCGATTTTATGGCCAAAAACCCACTTTGTGGCCAAAAATTTTTGCAAAAATGGCCACAACTTTTGACGTAGATACGTTAAAAATATGCAGTTTGGCCAAAAACCCACTTTTTTTCTTAATTTAATAAAAAAATTAAAAATTTTATATATAGTAGTTGAAAATAAAAATGGGTTTTTGGCCACAGCAAGTTTTCTGCTCGAATTGGCCAAGAGGGCCACCACTTTCACCTTGTAAAAGAATAACAAAAACTATATAATTGAGTTACGAGGTGCAAAGTTATGAAAAAGCGTGAAATTCCGTTTATGGCCCAGTATGAGAATGAGTTTGGCTATCACGAGTGGACTACGTTGGACAGCGCAAATAATTTGGTGCGCTGCTATTATAATGGCGATACAGAACTTCATGTGAAAGAGCCCTGGTGCGAATGCAATGGCGTCAGGATGAGAAAGGTACGAAATCAGGAAAAGTGGCGTTGTCCTATCTGTGGTAAGGTCTATGATATTTCCGACATTGATTGGCCCATGCCCTATTGGGATGATGAGACTGGTCTGAAGAACGATTATGGCGAATATATGTATCCGAATGCAGAGAAGCGGGCAGGTCCTCCTGAAATGTACGAGGAAGCTCCCTTTACTTGGTATCTGTAAGGTGAAAGTTTGAGGATTGTCACGATTGTGGCAGTCCTTATATTTTTATCCTTCTAAAAGATTGACAAATATTACCAAATATCCCCGCGTAAATTTCTTGCTCTTTTATGGGAGGAACAGTGTGCGTAAAACATGCTGTTCCTCTTTTATTTTTGGAGGTTTGTATGCTAGAGAACAAATTCAAAACAGGATTGGTGAAAGACCTGAAGAAACGCTTTCCTGGCTGCATGGTCGTTCATCTCGACCCGAATGAAATTCAAGGGATTCCGGATCTCTTGGTTTTATATCGAGACAGGTGGGCAGCACTCGAAGGAAAGAAGACAGGCAAGGCATCGCATCGTCCAAATCAAGACTACTACGTAGCCAAGATGAACGAGATGAGTTATGCCTCTTTTATTTATCCTGAGAACAAGGAGGAGATACTGGATGAACTGGAACGATCATTCACGACTGCAAGGCCAGCACGCTTTTCTGGGGGCGAGTAAGTATCATTGGATCAATTACGATGCTGCCCGGATTGCAGAGTCCTTTGTAAACTATCAGGCGAAGGAGAGAGGAACACGGCTTCATGCATATGCTGCAGAAAGCATTGCGTTAGGACAGAAGCTTCCTCGGAGTAAGAAGACGCTCAACTCCTATGTCAACGATGCAATTGGCTTTTGTATGACCCCGGAAGTGGTTCTTTATTATTCAGAGAACTGCTATGGCACAGCCGATACGATTCATTTTGCAAACAACTTCCTGCGCATCCATGATTTGAAGACTGGTCTGGTACCGGCACACATGGAACAGCTCTTCATCTATGATGCACTTTTCTGCTTGGAGTATGGTGTTAAGCCTCGCGATATTCAAATCGAAAACCGTATCTACCAGAACGATGATATTTGGATTGTGAATCCGACTTGTGAGGACATCGATCCTATCATTAGCAAAATTATCGAGTTCAACAAAATCATTACTGAACTGAAGTTAGGAGCGACAGCATGAATCCGGTAGAGAGAGATATTCGAGGATATTTCGGTATCGCACCGGAAGACAGTATCCTGGAGCATTATGGCACCAAGCGCCACTCGGGCAGATATCCGTGGGGTTCTGGCGAGAATCCGTATCAGCGTTCAGGCGATTTTCTGTCACGTGTTGAGGAGCTGAAGAAGAGCGGTATGAAGGAGAAGGATATTCTCCAGACCATTAACGATTCTTTACCCGAAGAATATAAGATGGGTGCTACCGAGTTCCGTATGGCACAACGTAGAGCCATTCACGAACGCCAACAGCTCAAATACGACCGTGCACGTGCCTTATCGCAGGATGGGCTCGGCCCCACAGAAATCGGTCGTGAGATGGGCTTATCTGAATCTACGGTTCGTTCGATGTTAAAGAACGACAAGCCTGATAAATATACCAGAACCAAAGAAATTGCCGAGACCCTGCGTAAGGAAGTCGATAAGAAGGGCATGATCGATGTTTCCGAAGGCACAAATCTGGTTCTGGGCGTTTCAGAAGGTGATTTGGACGATGCTATATTTGTTTTAGAGGCAGAGCACGGATATCAGCGTTATGGCGTTGGCATCCGTCAGCCAACAAATATTAACCAGCAGACCAACATCACTGTTCTGGCAAAGCCGGAATATGACCAGAAATATGCATATCAGCATCAGAATGAGATCCAGTCTCTTGGCGAGTATCATTCTGAAGATGGTGGCGAAACGTTCAAGAAGCTTCAGCGCCCCAGCAGCATGAGTTCTGACCGTGTTTATATTCGCTATGGTGATGAAGGTGGTCTGGACAAGGATGGCGTTATCGAGATTCGGAGAGGTGTTGCTGACCTGAACCTCGGAAAATCGCATTATGCGCAGGTTCGTATCATGGTGGATGACAGTCATTACCTGAAAGGCATGGCTGTATATTCTGACGATATTCCTGAAGGTTATGATGTGGCGTTTAACACCAACAAGAAATCCGGCACTCCGAAAATGAAGGTCTTAAAGCCTATCAAAGATGACCCCGATAATCCTTTCGGCGCATCTATCAAGGCAAATGGTCAGAGCACCTATATTGGTGAGGACGGAAAAGAACATCTGTCGCCCATCAATAAGCTGAAAGAAGAAGGCGATTGGGACACCATGGCAAAGAACCTTTCTTCGCAGTTTCTGTCCAAACAGCCGGTCAAACTTCTGAAACAGCAATTGGATCTTACTGTTGCCGACCGCAAGGCAGAATATGACGAGATTATGCAGTATGACAATCCGACGATTCGGAAAAAGCTGCTGCTTGACTTCGCAGATACTTGCGAGGGCAACTCGATGACCCTGAAAGCATCTTCTTTCCCGGGTCAGGCGACAAAGGTTATTTTACCACTGTCCAAAATCGGAGAGAGAGAATGCTATTGCCCTACATATCCTGATGGCACTCAGCTTGCATTGGTTCGTTTTCCTCATGCAGGAACCTTTGAGATTCCTATTGTAACGGTCAATAACAAGAATTTGTCCGGGCGTAGAAATCTCGGCAATGTGCAGGATGCAATTGGCATCAACGCAAAGGTTGCAGAACGTTTGTCTGGTGCTGATTTTGATGGCGATACGGTTGTAGCGATTCCAAAGTCGAGCAAAGTCGATATTAAATCCACCCCCGCTCTGAAGGATTTGAAAGACTTCGACCCCAAGATTGCATATGCTGTGCCTGAAGGAAATCCCAATGGCGTGCGCCTCATGAAGAAAGAGGAAAAGCAGAAAGAGATGGGAATTATTTCCAATCTTATTACTGACATGACTCTTCGCGGCGCACCTGAAGGCGATATTGCTCGTGCCGTCAAGCATTCCATGGTCGTTATTGATGCGGAAAAGCATAAGCTGGACTATAAACGTTCTGAACGTGAAAATGGTATCCAGGAGCTGAAGCAAAAATGGCAAATCAGAGTGCAAGAGGACGGTACTGAAAAATATGGCGGTGCATCCACGCTCTTATCCAGAAGAAAACAGACCGTTCGAGTGCCTGAGCGCAAAGGAAGTGCTCGAATCGATAAAGAGACGGGCGAAAAAATATATAAGGAGTCTGGGCGTACTTTTATTGACCCCAAAACGGGCAAGAGAGTACAAGCTATGACGGAAGTAAGTCTTATTTCCATGCACCCTAACGCACGAGACCTATCCTCCGGCACCATTCAAGAAAATTACTATGCCGATTTTTCAAATGAACTGAAGGCTTTGGCTAATCAGGCGCGGAAAGAGGCTGTAAATATGAAGGGCATCCAGAAAAGCCCTGATGCTGCCGAAAAATATAGAGCCGAAGTTGAGTCTATTAACGCTAAGCTCAATGCGGTTATTGGTAATAAGCCGAAAGAACGGCGTGCTACCATTATTGCAAACGAGAATATTAAGGCTAAAGTACAGGCTCAAGGTTTGGACTATAAGAAGGACAAGAAAGAAATCAAGAAGATTGCCGCTGTTGAGATGCAGCGCGCACGCGATTCTGTTGGTGCAAGCGGCAGCAAGACAAAGATTACGTTCACAGATCGTGAATGGGAAGCAGTTCAAGCTGGTGCAATCTCTGATTCCAAGCTGATGAAGATTCTGAACTCGTCAAAGTCGGATGAAATCATCAAACGAGCAATGCCAAAAGCAAGTACAACGTTGTCTTCTGCTAAGTTAGGCAAAGCACAAGCAATGTTGGCAAACGGCTATAGCTATGCAGAGATTGCAAAGGCTTGCGGCGTCCCTGAATCAACGATTTATGATAATCTTAACAAGTAAGAAAGGCTTTGAACTATGATTCGATGCTTTTTAACCACTGTTGACAACCCATACAGTCCTTATGAACAGTTTGAGGACTGGTATCGGTTCGACACCGACAAGGGTTATAACTCGTCTGGGCTGCTGATGCGGATGGCTTACACCTCTGACCAGCTCACGGACGCAGAAAATGCGTATGAAATTGAGCAGGCTATCGACCAAATCGTGGCCAATGATCCGCTCAATATCTACAAAAAGCTCAAACTCGATATCAAAGATGATGCTCCTGGAGAGCAAACAGCGTAAAAGGGGTATAGGGGGGGTGCTTGAAAAATACACCCCCTCCCCAAATCGCGCCGGTCTTTGATTTTTCCCCGGAGGGAAAATTGAGAATTGGGTTTTAACTACTGCCGAGGTTTCAGGGTGTAGACTGTGCCTCGGTGGTTTTTGTAAGAGCTTATGGGAGGGTGCTCTCTTCAAACAACCTCCATTTGTCGTTTGTTCATTTTTCTTCTCCTTTCAAATGATTAGAAAGACACCACAACCGGCTCCCATAAACTCTTACAAAAGCCATTGAAAAGTGTGGGAAACAGGCAAGATTCTAGTGCAAACCAAATCAAAACAGAATAGAAGGATGACAAAAATGAGGACAAAGAAAGCTGCTTCTGAAGACGTGGCTCCCATGCGGCCAACATTGTCCCCAGAAGTACGAGAAAACCAGATGATTTCCCTAGCAATGGATCTGGTGGAGAAGCGATTGCGAGAAGGAACGGCATCTTCAGCCGAAACGACTCATTTTCTGAAACTGGCTACGGTCAAATCAGAACTGGAGAAGAAAAAGCTGGAAGCAGAGAATACACTTCTTCATGCAAAAGCAGATGCTATTCAAGCAGCCAAAGATAACGCCCTTCTTTACAAGGAGGCAATCAAGGCAATGCGGGAATATGGCGGAGTGGAAGATAACGATGAACCAGAGAACATATTCTGAGCTTTGTCAGTATTCGACCTTTGAAGACCGGTTCCATTATTTGCAACTGCATGGTGCTGTTGGGCATGATACATTTGGATTTGACAGGTACCTGAACCAAGATTTTTACCAGTCCAGAGAATGGAGGATGTTCCGTGACAAAATTATTGTTCGGGACATGGGATGTGACCTTGGTGTTCCTGATCACGAGATTACTGACTGGGTTGTCCGAGGTGGAAGGCTTATTCGACCACGCATCATCATTCACCACATAACCCCTATTACAAAAGAAGATGTACTGGAGCATCGAGAGTGCTTACTTGACCCTGATAATGTGATTTGTGTATCCGACCAAACACATAAGGCAATCCATTATGGGGATGACAGCATTCTGGAGCCAGTATTCACAGAACGAAGACCGGGCGATACCTGCCCATGGAGGAAATGACATGAACAACGAAGCTATGATGAACCGCGCAAAGCAACTGGTGGTGGACTACTTTAACGCCCATGTGGACGTGACTGACGGCAAGAAGCTGACGATGGAGGATGTGTTCATCGTGTGGTTCAGCAAAACTCTGCAGAACTGGAAGGCGCTTGTGAGCACCACCGTATCCGACGGCATGTACTATGAGCTCACCCACAATGGTGATAAGGGCGAGACTTATCTGGATGCCTACAAGAAGTGGGACAACAAGTGTATCCCGGACTAAGGAGCAACTATGGACAGCATTCTCACTTCTGTAAAAAAGCTGTTGGGTCTGCCTGCAGACTATGAGGCATTCGACCCGGATATCATCATGTACATCAACACTGTGCTAATGATCCTTTCCCAGATGGGGGTAGGACCGAAAGAGGGCTTTTTTATCTCCGACAAAAGCGCTACTTGGAACCAGTTCATTGCTGACCCGGTGAAGGTGGAAGCCGTGAAAGCCTATGTGGCAGTCAAGGTGCGGCTGCTGGGCTTCGATGTACCACAAAGCAGCGTGACCAAAGAGGCTCTGCAGAATACCGCATCCGAAATGGAGTGGCGGCTGAATGTGGAGCATGATAAAGGGTGATGATTATGAATAGTTGTGAAATTTGGCACTGGGGCGTCAAAGGTATGAAATGGGGCGTTCGGCGCTACCGGAATGCTGATGGCAGTCTGACACCAGAGGGAGTGCGCAAATATCGAAAAAGCTATAACAATATTAAAAATACTCAAAAGTTGGCCGAACAGTCTAAAACAGTTAATTCAACGGGAATTTCTGCGCTGGACTCTTATAACAATAAATACTATGAAAAGCAGGCACGTACCAAAGTGGATGCTCTGATGAGCCGAATTGGAAAACGTGGGTTTTCCCCAATTGACAAACAGGTTGTATCAGAAGGAAAAAGAGCAGCGGAAAAAGTTAAAAAAGAGGCAGAGCGGTTTAATGCCACTCTTGACTTGAATCTTGACACTAAGGATAGCTTTCTCCTTCTTCGTAATCCGAAAAAGGAATACGATGCAGAGTATAAACGTTATCTTGATAAACATCTGGTTCAAAGATAATTGAGGAGGCCAGAAGATGGCACTTTCAAACACGGCCACGCCGATTTATTATGGCCGGTTTCGAGAGGCCGTGATTCGGGGTGAAATTCCGGTATGCCGAGAAGTCTCCATGGAGATGAACCGGATTGATGACCTGATTGCAAACCCAGGCATCTACTATGATGACAAAGCAGTGGAAGGTTTTGTCAAGTTCTGCGAGAATGAACTGACCCTTACTGACGGCGGAGACCTGAAACTGCTGGATTCCTTCAAGCTTTGGGCAGAAGAGATATTTGGCTGGTACTACTTTGTGGACCGCAGTATCTATGTGCCCAATCCCGGAGGACATGGCGGTCACTATGAGCGAAAGCGTATCAAGAAACGGCTTATCACGAAGCAGTATCTTATCATTCCTCGCGGTGCCGCCAAGACCATGTACGACGCATTCATTCAGAGCTACTTTTTGACGGTGGATGTATCAACTACCCAGCAATGCACTACCGCGCCCACCATGAAACAAGCAGAAGAGGTCCTTTCACCGATCCGTACAGCACTGGCTCGGTCGAAGGGACCTCTTTTGAAGTTCATGACGGAGGGCAGTTTACAGAACACGACTGGCGCAAAAGCAGACCGAGTGAAACTGGCATCGACCAAGAAGGGCATCGAGAACTTCCTGACAAACAGTCTGCTGGAAGTACGCCCGATGACCATTGATAAGCTGCAGGGGCGAAGGGATCGTGTGGCTACCGTTGACGAATGGTTGAGCTGCGACATTCGGGAAGACCCCATCAGTGCACTTGAACAGGGTGCATCGAAGAACGAGGACTACCTGATTGTAGCTACCAGTTCAGAAGGCACCGTCCGTAATGGTTGTGGTGATACAATCAAAATGGAGTTAATGGACATCCTGAAAGGGGAGTACATCAACCCCCATGTGTCCATCTGGTACTACAAGTTGGATTCCATCGATGAAGTTACAAACCCCGATATGTGGCTGAAGGCAAACCCAAATCTGGGACAGACTGTCAGCTACGAAACGTATCAGCTGGATGTAGAACGCGCAGAAAAAGCGCCTGGCTCCAGAAACGACATTCTGGCCAAGCGCTTTAACATTCCTATGGAGGGGTATACCTACTTCTTTCCGTATGAAGAAACCCTGCCACATCGCCACCGAGATTACTGGCAGATGCCTTGTGCTCTCGGCGCAGACTTGTCGCAGGGTGATGACTTCTGTGCGTTTACATTTCTGTTCCCAATGGCGAACGGCTTCTTTGGCGTGAAAACCAGAGATTACATTACCTCTTATACACTGTCGAAGCTCCCACAGGCCATGCGCCAGAAGTACGACCAGTTCATGCAGGAAGGAACACTACAGGTGTTTGATGGCACGGTGCTTGATATGATGCAGGTCTATGATGACCTCGATAACTTCATTCAGCAGAACGACTATGATGTCCGGTGCTTTGGATATGACCCTTATAATGCTAAGGACTTTGTAGAACGCTGGTGTACAGAGAATGCGCCGTTTGGTGTAGAGAAGGTCATTCAGGGCGCAAAGACCGAGAGTGTACCGTTGGGTGAACTGAAGAAGCTGAGCGAACAGCGGAAACTACTCTTTGATGAAGCTCTTATGCAATTTGCCATGGGCAACTGCATTGCTCTGGAAGACACGAACGGTAACCGCAAGCTGCTGAAGCGTCGTTCTGACCAGAAGATTGATGCAGTTGCTGCCATGATGGATGCCTACATTGCATGGAAGATGAATCGAGAAGCGTTTGAGTAAATCAAACGACCTTTTGGTAGACTTCGCCGTTCGGACGAAGGTACAGTTCCGTAGGAGCAGAAGGCTTGTCCAGTGCATCCTTGACCAAGACAAGAAGCGGAGACTCTGGCTGCGCATTCAATACATCAGATAGTTCCAGAATTTTGTGCTCGCTTGCAGACACATCGCCTTTGAGCAGACCTTTCTTTTTGCTTTCGATTTCCTTGTTTATTTTATCAGAGAAGGTTTTCAGCGCACCAATCATGCGGTTCTGACTGAGAGCAAACAAAGGTTTCGCATCGGCTTTGATATTCGCAAGGTAAGACTTGTTCCAATTTTGCGCATAGTAAGCTTCCATAATGGTACTGATGGCATACAGCTGGGAAGCAAGGTCAATGCCCTGTTTGTTTTGCAATACGGTTCTGGCCTGATTTTCGTTGGTTTTTGCACCAACAGAATCTTCCAACTGCTCCGTGTAGAACTCCATGTCAGCCACAGCCTTGATTTTTGCACGTTGCAGGTTGCCGATGGTAGCCATGCGCTGCGGCTCACTGAGCATGATGGTCGAGAAGTTTGCAAGTGCATACTTAACAAATGTAAGTTCAGACAGCAATTCCGTGCGTTTGGAAGCCTGAAGAAATACCAGAAGGTCATCCAGCTTTCGATTGACTTCTGTTAACTTGGAACTGATGTCTGCGAGGAAATACTGTCCGGTGGCAAAAGAAGCAACACTGAACATCTGAAAAGCGGCAACTGCTGCAGGATCGACCTTATACAGAGAAGCAGTGCCTGCAAAATGTCCGGTGGCATCTACCATAGTTGTGGACTGACCGCCCTGATTTAAGTTCAACAATGTGCCATGGATGCCTTTTGGAAAACGGAGAACATACGTGCTGGAAACAGCGTCAGCCGCAGCTTGCGCAGGAATCAGTTGCAATAACGAATTGGCAGCAAGCCCTGCCTGCTCTGGAAACTCGACCTTTTTAAAACGGGTTGAGTCATCGAAATCGGGATGGGTTTCACAAGGCGCAATCTCGCAATTGAAATCTGCGGGACGCAGTTGAGAATCAGACATAGTTTCAGACCTCCTCCACACATAAAAACAAGCGGATAGCCCAGTATAACACGGGGGGGGGGTATGTTTGCAATACTTATAAAGAAGGAGGATGAAGCTTGTATTATAATAATCAGATTTGGCACTGGGGCGTCAAAGGTATGAAATGGGGCGTTCGGCGTTACCAGAATGCCAATGGTAGCCTGACGGATGCAGGCAAGAAACGGTACGACAGGGATGTAACGACCAATGACAAAAAGAAAAAAGATAATAAGCTGCCTGCGGATGCTTTGCAAGATCCGAATCGCTGGGTTCGTGAAGATCGTGAACGGGCAAAATCTGTCGCAGATGCTGGCAGCCAAATGGCAGGTAACCTGAAAACACTGAGCGACAAGTCCATGAAGATTCAGTCTCGCAGGACAGAAAAGATGGATTTAAGCAAGATGACCGACCAGGAGATGCGGGAACGAATCAATCGGGCCATGCTGGAGAAACAGTACGATGACATGTTCAATCCGAAGAAGGTCTATTCCGGCCGGGAAGCCGTTAGTGATACTTTGGAGGTTGCGGGAAGCGTTCTCGCCATTACCAGTTCTGCGTTAAGCATTGCTCTTGCAATTCAGAAGTTGCGAGAGGGGTGAGTAATTCAAAATGGAATTGTATCACCACGGCATCAAAGGCCAGAAGTGGGGCGTAAGGCGTTACCAGTATGCTGACGGCACGTATACCCCGGCAGGACGGAAGCGTTATGGTGTAAGTCAGAACGCAAGCCGAATGGAGCGCATGGCATCCACAATGGAGATGCGAGTAAAAGACTGTGTGAATACTGCTCGCACACAGGTGACGGGTCGGCAGTATGTTGACGGATACCTGAAGAAGGGCACAACTTTCTCTCGGATTCAGACTTCCAAGGACTTCGAGAATTTCGCGTTCTACGCCACCTATAAGAAGGCTGACAGTGATAAGTACATGGGGCTCTTCGGAAAGAATCTGATGACACGAGCCAATTACGATGCCAAACAGGCAGAAAAGCAGGCGAACGCTTCCGGCAGCGAAGCTGACTTAGTAACGGCCACCGCTTTACGCGATAAAGCCAACAGCATGAAGGTCTATCAGCTGAAACTGGAAACAGTCAAGAAGCTGAAGGTGCCTTCTGATGAGAACGCAAGTGATATTACGGCTAGACTGCTGAAAGAGAAAGAGTTCAAGCAGAATCTTGAAGCATCCATAGCGGATTCCAAAGAGAAGATGCGCAGACCCACCCAGCAGGTGCTTTTTAAGCAAGCTGAGAATGCGTTGAAGAAAGACCCCACTACGCTGACGGCTTCTGAAAAAGTGGCTATCTATAAAGCTCTAAACCTTTCTCTGACAAACCATAACGCACAGGAAGTGGCAGCACAGAGCCGTTTCTATGCGGAGCTGAGTAAGAAAGGCTACAATGCGTTGCTGGATTATAACGACAAGGATTATTCCAGCTATCATGCAAAGCGCCCGATGATCGTGTTTGATACAGATTCTGTCCGCCTGCAATCGGTGACAGAGACCAATCCGAAGGTCGTGGACAAGCTGTATATGCGCTACAATGCCGAGCGAATTGCAAAAGAAGTTGGAGCAAACACAATCGGCTACGTTTCCAAGCTGGGCAACAAGACGGTTTCGGAGTGCTCCGCTTACATGGAACGCAAGATGAGCGATTATTTGAGTTAAGGAGGAAAAATTCAAAATGGAGATGAACATTGGCTCCAGGCTGAAACACGCCTGGAATGCCTTTCTCAACCGGGACCCTCCCGGAAGCAGGTATTATGGGGGTGGCTACAGTTATCGCCCTGATCGGATGCGCTTTTCCCGTGGGAGTGAGCGCACCATCATCAATGCCATCTATAACCGCATCGCGCTGGATGCAGCATCCATTACGATCAACCACGTAAAGCTCGATGAAAATAATCGGTTTGATTCGATTATTGATTCAGGCCTTAATTATTGCCTGAATACTGAAGCTAATGCCGACCAGACCGGCCGAGGGCTGATTCAGGACATCGTGATGACCTTTCTGGAAGAGGGTGTTGCAGCGGTTGTGCCAGAGAAAACGAACTTTGACCCGCGCTACAGCAACAGCTACGAAATCTACTCCATGCGCGTTGGTGTGCCTGTGGAGTGGTACCCGAACCATGTGCGTGTGCGGATGTTCAACGAGCTGACTGGACAGAAGGAAGAAATCACCTTCCCGAAGAAGATGGTGGCTCTGATTGAAAATCCGTTTTACGCAGTCATGAATGCTCCGAACTCCACTATGCAGCAGCTGGTGCGAAAACTGGCTTTGCTGGATGTGGTGGACGAACAGGCTGGCAGCGGAAAGCTGGACATGATCATTCAGCTGCCCTATGTCATCAAGAGCCAGGCGCGCCGAGATCAGGCCGAACAGCGCAGGGCTGAAATCGAAAAGCAACTTTCCGGCTCCAAGTACGGCATTGCCTATACGGACGGCACAGAGCGAATCGTGCAGTTGAATCGCAGTCTCGAAAACAACATTCTGAAATCCATCGAATACCTGACGAACATGGTATACAGTCAATTGGGTGTGACACAGGAGATCCTGAATGGTACTGCGGACGAGAAAACGATGAACAACTACATGAATCGCATCATTGAGCCAGTCATATCGGCAATTGCAGATGAGTTCAAGCGGAAGTTCCTGACAAAGACTGCCCGGACGCAGGGTCAGAGCATCATGTTCTTCCGTGATCCGTTCCGTCTGGCACCGGTGAGCATGATTGCAGAGATGGCAGATAAGTTCACCCGCAACGAGATCATGACCCCGAACGAGTTCCGGCAGGTGATTGGCATGAAGCCCTCGAAGGACCCGAAGTCCGACCAGCTTGCAAACCGTAATATTGCCTCGGCTGACAAGAAGATGCCCATGTAGGGCGAAGAAACTTATGCTGACGAGCAGGGTTACGACTATGCAGATCAGCAGGAAGGAGTGTGAAAAATTCAAAATGGCAATCAATTTCGATTATGACTTTTCCGGTTGGGCGACCAAAGCCAATGTGAAGTGCTTTGATGGCCTGACCATTGCGCCGAATGCGTTCAAGGACTGCGATGGTAAGGTGGTTCCGGTGGTATGGAACCATGACCATAGCGCACCCGAAAGTGTTCTGGGCCATGCACTGCTGCAGAACCGCAAGGAAGGCGTGTACGCATACGTCAAGCTGAACGACACATCCAGCGGTCAGACTGCCAAGGCCTGCGTGGATAACGGTGACATTGACGCAATGTCCATCTACGCAAACGGCATTCAGAAAACAGGCCGAACCGTGATGCACGGTATGATCAAGGAACTGAGCTTGGTAATTGCCGGATGCAACCCCGGTGCCCTGATCGATGAAGTCGTAAAGCACACTGCAGATGGCTCCGAAACAGACAGTTCCGAGGCCTATATTTATACCGATTCTGGTCTGAGCCTGAAGCATGGGCTGGACCCGGATGATAACCCGCTGGAGGACGAAACGTTGGAGCATTCGGATGATTCCAGCGAAACCGACAAGGATAAGAAAGGAGAAAGCAAAATGGCTGATGCCAACGAGAAGACCGTCAAGGAGGTATTTGATACCCTGACGGAGGAACAGAAGAACGTGGTTTACGCTATTATCGGCTCTGCCCTGGATGAAGGCAAGGGCGGTGAGAGCGACAACAAGGGTGATGGTGAGGAGGACAATACTATGCACCACTGCTTTGAGAACGACAACGGCGGCACTGTGCTGAAGCACAGTCTGGATGACATCAACGGCATTATCGCAACTGCCAGCAAGCACGGCACTCTGCGCGATGCTTTCCTGGATGCAGGCATTACCGGCGATGAGCTGGCCCACAGCATCGAGAACATGGACTACCTGTTCCCGGATGACCACAATCTGGATACGGTACCCCGCATTGTGGACCGTGACCAGACCTGGGTTGACAAGGTTATGAACAGCGTCCATCATGTGCCGTTTGCCCGCGTCAAGGTCATGTTTGCTGACCTGACCGAGGATGAGGCTCGCGCCAAGGGCTACATCAAGGGTAACTACAAGAAGGAGCAGGTGTTCAAGCTGCTGAAGCGTTCCACCACTCCGACCACCGTTTACAAGAAGCAGCGCTTCGACCGTGACGACATTGTTGATATGTCCACCATGGATGTGGTCGGCTTTGTCAAGAAGGAGCAGCGCGGCAAGCTGAACGAGGAGCTTGGCATGGCTTTCCTGATCGGTGACGGCCGCGACGATGCCAGCGATGATAAGATCAACGAGCTGAACATCCGTCCCATCTTCAACGATGATGATTTCTACACCATCAAGGTCGTCGTTCAGCCCGGTACCAATGCAAACGAGGATGCCAAGGCCAAGGCAACCATCAAGTCCATCATCAAGGCCCGTAAGGAGTATAAAGGCTCCGGCTCTCCGACCTTCTACACCACCGATGATGTGCTGACTGATATGCTGCTGCTGGAGGACGGCATCGGCCATCAGCTGTACGCTGACGAGGCTGCTCTGGCCCGGAAGCTGCGCGTGAAGGAGATCGTTACTGTTCCTCGCATGGAAGGCCGCAAGGGTGCCAAGGGCGGCGACCTGCTGGGCATCGTGGTCAATCTGGCCGACTATACTGTGGGTGCCGATAAGGGCGGCGAGGTCAACATGTTCGATGACTTCAACGTCGACTACAACCAGCTGATCTACCTGATCGAGACCCGCTGCTCTGGCGCAATGACCGCTCCGTATGGCGCAATGGCCATCGAGATGGATGCCGCCAACTCTTCCAAGGTCTGATAAGGAGGCAAAACGATATGCTGAACAAGCTCTATGAGCAGGGCAATGACCTGCATGTTGCAAACTACATGGCCTACGGCAAGACTGCAGACCACAAGCTGTACGCTGATGCAGCGTTCAAGAAGACCGTGACCGAGGCTGAGATCAAGGATGCGTTCCAGAAGGGCCGCCTGATCATCGTCGAGGGCGCAAACTACCTGCTGCCCGTTGCCTTTGGTACCACCGGCGTTGTGACCGTGACCGCAGGCGAGACTGTGAAGACCCAGGCATGGGCAGCTTCCGCAACGGCCTGATTTCTTTTGCAAATCAAGTTAGTATAATCTAACTTCAAAATGGAGTGAAATGCTATGAGCAAGTGGTTTGGAAAAATCGGTCTGGTGCAGACAGTTGAAACGGAGCCGAGCATCTTTGAAGAAAAAGTGACCGAGCATGATTGCTATGGCGAGCTTTTAAAGAATACCCGGCGTGTCCAGACTGCCGACAAAGTAAATGACGACCTAACCATCGCAAATACTTTGAGCATTTTGGCCGACCCGACGTTGTACAAGCACTTTGACTCCATCAAATATGCAGAGATTATGGGTGCTAGATGGAAAGTGACAGAAGTGCAGATCGACTATCCGCGGCTGACACTTACCCTGGGAGGACTGTACAATGGCGGAACCCCGGCAGAAACTTGACGCTATTTTGCGCCAAATCGTAAAAGATGCGTGCGGTAAAGAGAATGTGTACTACCAACCCCCGGCAAATCTGCGAATGAGTTACCCATGTATCTGCTATGAACAATCCAAAATACAGAATGCCGCTGCCGATAACAGAGTTTATTTGCAGCGGATTTTTTATCAGCTGACAGTCATCGATTCACGACCGGATTCCAAAATAACGAAAGCACTTATGCAAATGGCTAAGTGCCACTATGACCGGCCGTACAAGGCTGATAATCTGTACCACGACGTTATAACGATCTATTTCTAAAAAGGAGGAAACTCGAATGGCAAAAATCGAATGGGATAAGACCGGCGAGCGCAAGTACCAGCTGGGTGTTAGCAATGTTGCTCTGTATAAGCAGGACAAGGGCGCTTACCCCAAGGGTGTGGCGTGGAACGGCATTACCACAATCAAGGAGAGCCCGGATGGCGCTGATGCTACCGACCTGTGGGCCGATAACATCAAGTACGGCAGCATCCGTGCAGGCGAGAAGTATAACTTCACCCCGGAGGCCTACTTCTATCCGCCTGAGTTCGGCGAGTGCGACGGCAGCGCGGAGGTGGCTCCTGGCGTGACCATCAGCCAGCAGAAGCGTAAACCCTTTGGTCTGACCTGGCAGACCCTCATTGGCAGCGATGAAGATGATGAGCTGGGCTTTACCCTGCATCTGGTGTGGGGCGCAACTGCATCTCCTTCTGAACGCAGCCATGAGTCCTACAATGACAGCCCGGACGCTGAAATCTTCAGCTGGGACTGCGATACCACTCCTGTCAAGGTGACTGGCTATAAGCCCACCGCCCATATGGAGCTGGATAGCACCAAGGTGCCTCAGGCCAAGATGGAGAAGCTGCTGAACATTCTGTACGGCACTGCCAACACCACCCCGTATCTGCCGCTGCCGGATGAGGTTATCAAGCTGATGACCACCTGATCCATTCAAAATGGAATCGACTTTGCAAAGGAGAAAGAAAAATGATTACCGAAACTCTGACCTATGTGGACTTTGGCGGTACCGAGCGTACCGAAGACTTCTATTTCAATCTGACTGAGGCAGAAGTGCTGAACCTGTCGCTTTCCAAGGAGGGCGGCATGGAGGCGTACATCAAGAAGATCGTGAACGCCAAGAGCCAGCTGGAGTTGGTTAAGCTGTTCCAGGATGTTCTGCGCATTTCCTACGGCAAGAAGAGCGAGGACGGCCGTCGCTTTGAGAAGAGCCCGGAGATCTTTGCAGATTTCGAGGCTACTCAGGCCTATAGCGATTTCTATATGTCGCTTGTCACCAATACGGAGAAGGCAATTGCCTTTATCAATGGTCTGTGCGATACCAAGCCTACGAAGGCTGAACCCGCACCTCAGATTGCAGGCAATGCGCCTATCGCACTGCCTAACGGCTAACATTTAACAGCACAGGGAGGCAGGCAGAATGCTGAAAATCACAATTCCTAAACAGGAATATTGGGATGCACGAACGCAGGAATTTGTGCAGCTGAACGCTGTAACGCTCCGGTTAGAGCATTCGCTTGTCTCCCTGTCTAAATGGGAAATGAAGTGGCATGTTCCTTTTTTCGGTAACGATTCACTGACAAGGGAACAGATGGTCGATTATGTTCGGTGCATGACGGTTACGCAAGGTGTTGAGCCGAGCGTGTATCTTCGACTGACAGAATCGAACATGGCAGCCATTTACAAATATATGGACGAACCGATGACGGCAACCTGGTTTCCGGGTGAGCCAAAACCGTGCGAGCCCAGAATACCGCAGAAGAGTAAGCCTCGCCCTAAGATTAAGGTGAAAGTAAAAGCCTTAACAAGCGAGGCAATTTATGCGCGTATGTTTGCCGCCCACATTCCCTTGGAATGCGAAAAGTGGCATCTTAACCGACTATTCACGTTGATTCGAGTTTGCAACGAGGAACGGAAGCCGCCTAAGAAGATGAGCAAAAGCGAGGCTCTTAGCAGACAGCGTGCATTGAATGAAAAACGCCTGAAGGAATTTGGTACGAGGGGATAAATGATGCCAAAAGTGGTGATGTTTCGACAAAAAGGTGATTTCAGGCGAACGAGCGATTTTTTGAAACGAGCCAACAGACTGAATTTGGATGTAATCCTGAATCAGTATGGTCAGGAAGGTGTGGAAGCATTGCGTGCGGCAACGCCGAAGGACACCGGAACAACTGCAAACAGCTGGAGTTACGCCGTTCATAAGGGGACAGGCTCTATCACCATAACATGGTCGAACTCAAACATTGTGGACGGTGTGCCCATTGCGGTAATTCTGCAATACGGACATGGCACCCGAAACGGCGGGTATGTGCAGGGAACAGACTATATCAATCCGGCGATGAAGCCGATTTTCGATAAAATCGCTCAGCGAGCATGGGAGGAGGTAAAGAGAGAATGAGCAGGGAAGTCGATGAGCGTGTTGTTCAAATGCAATTTGACAATGCGCAATTCGAGAGAGGCACCCGACAGACCATGGGCACCTTAGAAAAGCTGAAGCAGTCACTTCAGTTCAAAGGCGTAGAAAAAGGGTTTGAGCGCATTAGCTCTGCCTCCCAAAAGGTCGATTTTTCGGAAATGACCAAAGCGCTGGAATCTATCGAGAGCAAGTTTTCGGCCGTTAATGTAATTGCCGTTACGGCACTGACCAACATTACCAACAAAGCCATCGCGACCGGAGAACGACTCGTAAAGGCTCTGTCACTTGACCCCATTATTAGTGGCTTTCAGGAATATGAAACCCAGATCAATGCAGTTCAGACGATTCTGGCGAACACGTCGAGTAAAGGTACTACGTTGGACCAGGTCAATGCTGCGTTGGACGAACTGAACCACTACGCTGACTTGACGATCTACAATTTTACGGAAATGACCCGTAATATTGGTACATTTACAGCAGCAGGCGTTGATCTGGACACATCAGTTGCAGCTATCAAGGGTATTGCAAACCTTGCAGCTGTATCCGGTTCGACAAGTCAGCAGGCCAGTACGGCCATGTACCAGCTTTCTCAGGCACTGGCTTCTGGTACTGTGAAGTTGCAGGACTGGAACTCTGTGGTCAACGCAGGCATGGGTGGTCAGGTATTCCAAGACGCGCTGAAAGAAACGGCTCGTGTGCATGGTGTTGCTATTGACAGCATGATTGCAAAAGAAGGCTCCTTCCGCGAAACCTTGTCCAAGGGATGGCTGACCTCTTCTATTCTGACCGAGACGCTTCAGAAATTCACCGGCGATCTCAATGAGGAAACCTTGAAATCCATCGGCTATACCGATGAGCAAATCAAGAAAATCATGGAGATGGGCAAGACTGCAAACGATGCTGCAACGAAGGTTAAAACTTTCAGTCAGCTGAAAGATACCTTGGCAGAGGCATTGCAGTCCGGCTGGACCCAGACTTGGCAGACTGTTATCGGTGACTTTGAAGAGGCAAAGGAGCTTTTTACAAAGTTCAGTGATGTGTTTTCAGACCTGATCAACAAGTCGTCCGAAGCCCGTAATACGGTGCTGGAGGGCGGTCTGAACAGTGGCTGGCAGCAGTTGAGCACCGCACTGGGCGACAGTGCTGACTTTTATAGTCAGATGCTGGAAAAGGTCATGCTTGCAAATGGTTCTATCAGCCAAAAACAGATCGATGATGCCGGTAGTTTTGCCAAGGCTTTGCAGCAGGGCGGTGTTTCTGCGGAGCAGCTTCAAAATGGATTGGATGAATCGACCCAGCAGTTGCAGGCACTGAGTAAACTGAGCGACAAGGAACTCATGGCAAAGGGGCTTGACCCGACGCAGGTCAAAACTCTGGCAAACATCGGTGTACAAGGGGGACAAACAAGATAAAATAGAAATGAGGGGCGATAGAGCGGAAATGTCAGATTTTCCACTCTATCTGAACACGGTCGCTGGTGGCCTTGATCGTAGAGATCAAACCATCGGCGGCTTTTCTTTTGTCGTCAAAATCTATGCTGTCCCAGTTGTCGAGATAATAGGATAACTTCTTTATCTGCTGGGGAGATATGGTTTCAACGCTCAATTCGGCGATTGCCTTTGAAATGGTCTGGCGTCGGGTGTCCAGTTCTTCAATTTTTTTGTTGGCGTAGGCAAGCAAGGTCGCATTGGCTCCGGTCAGCATATCCAGCAGCTTTTCAATTTCTGCCTCCACCTGTGCCAGCTCCACTTGATAGGCGGTCAGCTTCGGATTGACTTTTTCCTTCCTGCCGTGGAGTATCTGAAAGTCTTTGAACTTCTCCTGCATGGCCGAGAAAATGAATTGCTCAAATTCTTCTTTGCGGATTTTCCCGCAGCCCGGACAGCCTTTGTTTTCCGTCCGTTTGGTACAGCGGAAATATCCGGTGCTGTTTGGTACATGGGTGGCTTTCAGAGCATACCCACAATGCCCGCATTTGACTTTTCCGGCCAGCCAAGTATTTTTCGGTTTCCGTCCCTGCTGGAATGTGGTATTTGCCATAAGTTTTTTCCGGCATTTAAGCCATGTGTCAGAGGAAATGAGTGCTTCGTGGGGAGCGATAACAAGTATCTGGTCTTTTAAGCACCTGTCCTTGTCCTCCTTCACATCCCGCCCCTGATAGAGATAGCAGCCGTTTGTTCCGGCAAAGTCGGAAGCGTCATTGACAATCGCTGCGCCCTGACTCTTGAAAAATTCGTACAGCTCCAAATCGGCCTGTGCGTAAACGGGGTTTCTTAAAAGCTGGGAAAGAAATGTACGGAACATGGATTTTCCATAAATTTTTATGTCATGTTCCTCGAAGTATCGGGTAATATCTCCGAAGGAGGTTTCCGGTTCAGCGTACATTTCAAACATCAGCCGTACATGGTCGGCGGCTATGGGGTCGGCAACCATTTTCTTTGTGCGGATACCCTCTACCACAGTAGGCTCTAACTGATAACCGTATGGTGCCTGTCCGCTCATGTGGAAGCCTTTCAGACACCGGGAATAGTAGGCGTCTGTGACACGCTTCTGAATTGTCTCACGTTCAAGCTGGGCGAATACAATGCAGATATTCAGCATGGCCCGGCCCATCGGGGTCGAAGTATCAAACTTTTCTGTGGATGATACAAACTCCACATCATACTCTTGAAACAGCTCCATCATCGTTGCAAAGTCCAGAATAGAGCGGCTTATACGGTCCAGCTTGTACACGATGACCCGCCGGACCTTTCCCTTGCGGATCTCGCCCAGCAGCTTTTGAAACTCCGGCCTGTCCGTATTCTTACCGGAATAGCCTTTGTCCTTGAATACCCGGCAGCTCCCACCTTTCAATTCATACTTGCAAAAGTCGACCTGACTTTCAATGCTGATACTGTCCTTGCGGTCTACTGATTGTCTTGCGTAAATACAATCTTCTCTGATAAATTCCATATTGGGCTCCTTTCCTTGTTGGAATGGAGCTACCAACCTTACAACTATATTATACCATCAGCAGCCCCGGACAACAATGTTGCGAATGATTAGGGAAATCTGTCCCCATATTTGCTGAACACCTCGTAAAGACAACGCTCAATTTCTTTTTTGCGCTGTTCTTTCTCCTTCGGGGGAAGTACCGGCGTGAGGCTTTCCAGCACAATGATCTTCCCTTGAAATGCGACAGACTTTGTTTCTCGTTCATAAGTGACAGCTTGCGTCATTGAAAACCTCCTTTGCGAAAGTGCGTGTATATGCCAGCCTTTCCCACTTGTCCCGTGGGGAAATGTCAAAAGACGGCACCCAGCAGGTGCCGCCCTTTGAGCTTTCTCCACTTCGGGTCAATGTGGCCCGAGGTCAGTAAGGACTGGAAAGGTACTTTTCTTTGGCGTCCTCCACGCTGTTGAGGTCGAATACTTCATAAAGCTGCCCCACAACACGCCGTATATCCTTCTTTGAAAATCCGCAGTCCTCCATTGCCATAATGACATAACCACGGCAGGCGTCATTGCTCCATTCGTCCGGTTCCAAGCCGGGGATCATTCCAAACGCATTTCCCATAAAGTGCTCCTTTTTTGAAAAGATGGGGAGCCACGCCGGATCGGTTGGCCTATCATCAGACAGCATTACCGGGGGCTCCCCATAGGTTTTCACTTCATTTCAGACACATCGGACGGACATAGGCTTTATGCCCCATAGTATTTCAACTCTCCCCATTCTGATGGCAAGGCGTTCTCATTGCCTGCGACGGCTCACGGCTTGCAAGGCCGCTTCAACGCTCGGACTGTGACTAAACGCAAGTATCCGGGGCCTGCGCCTGTTCCGGTGGAGCCAGCCTTGCCCCACCTATGGCATGGACCTGTTCGCTCGCTCAGTTTTACAAAGACTGTATTCTCTGAAATCCGAGGTCATGGCGGGTCTGTCACACAGCGCGTTCCCCTTCGTATCCGGGTGTCTTTTTATTCAATTTTCAATCTGCATGAGGCTTGTCTGAACCTCGGGTCATTGTGACCCGAAGTGTTTTGCCTCTCATAAACCATTTCATTTTCCGGTCTAAATCGGTACGCCTTACAAAGAATTTTTCAAAATTTTTTCTAAGCGCCGCAGACCTCGCTCGATTGCGACACGAACCACTTTTTCATGGACGCCCTCTGCCTGGGCAATGTCCTGTTTGGTCATGCCGAGAATGAAATGAGCATAAATCCGTTTTGCCTGTTTGTCCGGCAGATTGGCAATCGCTGCGTGAAGTTCCTGCATGGTCACTTTCCGCTCATACAGTTCATGGGGAGATAAGGCAACAAAGACAGCTTCATGCTCCAGCCCGTCATCCCGATCAAGGGAATAGTAGGCTTTGTGGCGGTATGTACGCAGCCGGTAGGCAGCCTCTTTACGATCAAACTCTTTGAACATTTCTGCAACTTCTTCCGATACTTCCATGAAGCAATCCGATGTATAGAATGGGTAATAGTCCCGCAAATTGATAATAGCCATATTGACCTCCGTTTCGGTTGTTGGTTGACGAGTGACCGAAACGAAGGCGGCGGGGAGCGGCACCGGGGAATGACTTCGGGCCAACATGACCCGAAGCAGCCCCATAAGAACACAAAAGCGCCCGGGCGGCATGAAGCCACACGAACGCATGAAGTTACATATTCATTTATGTGTTGTCTAATTTCACATTCATAACCAGACTGTCCCGGAGGGGGAGCTACGCTTTTTTTAACTGGTGCAGATCATGGATACTGCGAAATAAAAAGAAGGACACGGTAAATCAACCTCCAATCGGCTACCGTGTCCCTGCAAGTCGTCTCATAGGTTTGTGTAAACGCAAAGAAACGGCGGCTCTGAAAATCAAAGTCGCCGTTTCAAATGGGCGTGTCAAATTGTCTGCTCTACGACGGCTTTTTTTCTTTTGCCGTCGTCCGGCAGAGTATTATTCAATATTTAATTCAATGTTTCCAGTGAAATTCTCACATTCAATGCCAATATAATTTCCACCATCAGGAAGTGTGATTGTGTCACTATAAGTCCCGGTTGCTTCAATCAACGTGACTGCTTCATCAGATCCAGAAATCCAAAATACTTTTGCAGTACCTTCCGTAATCTCCAAGGTGCAATCAATGGACAGCTCCTTACCAGCTTCTCTCTTTATGGAAGTTCCTCCGAACAAATACTCTGTACCTGAAAAGTTCGCATAATCAGCCGTATAAGTCCCTGTATAATCATCAATTCCTTTTTCTTTTTCCCCTTGCAGTGACGATTTCCCTGTCAGTTCTATGGAGCCCGCAGATTGAACAATGTTATTGTAATGATTGAGAATTTCATCTTTTGAACAGCCAGCAAGCATAAAACTTCCCACAAGGACGAATGTTAAAGCTAAAACTATTTTCTTCATAAAATCATCACCAGCCTTTCTTTGGAGCTACCTTTTTGGCCTTTTTCTTTGTTTGGGTTGCTTCTCGTTCTTTCATGCACAAAATCAAGATGGCAGAAATAACGACAGCAAGCGCAAGACTGCAAGAACAGGTTCCGATATTCCAGTTGACTGCGGTATCATAGCTGCGGTAGCCTACCATTCCAAGACTTGCGGTAATCGGATAAAGGTTTGCTAATGTCATATTTCCTGCGGCAAACATCCCTCCATATCCATAGACAAAAGCAATGATTACACCGACTAAAAAGCTGCCTGCCCTCCGACAAGTAAGAGCGATAATCGGCAGAACCGCAAGATATAAAAAGAAATTAACCGCAGTAATCTGCAAAGCTGCTTTTAGAGCTAAGGAAATCTCAAAGCCGGGAAATCCCACAATCATTTCTGCTATGATTGTAAACAGACTGCATATCAGCCCGAAAATAATAGACAATACGCCGCACACAATCAATTTTCCGGTCAACAGTTTCTTAAAAGAGATCGGCACAGTCAGAATATTTTTCAATGTATCATCCGTCTGCTCACGAGAAATCATATATCCAGCAATTAGGCTGATACACATCGGAAAAATCATGGACATATTGTTTTTGATGACCTGTTCTGTAAGATAGGCAAAATCCCAAACGGAACCATCATTCGCCATAGAGGTAAACAAGGTCAGCAGGACGGATAGGAGCATGAGTGCAACGCCCGCCCAAAGGATATGATACCTTTTCAATTTATAAAATTCTGTTTTTACAATGCGAACCATGTTTATTCCCCCCTCTGCTTATATAATCTGTCAATCAGTAAGAACGAAACCAATGCCATGATCCCAAGAATGAATACAACTTGAAATGTTGAGGGAATTAGCCCTGTCATTTGCTCCAAGTCCATTTTTATTCCATGAGTCGCCATATCTCCCGCACTCCAAAATGTAGTCAGTGGCGTGGGCAGAAGCCATAACATAGTTTTAGGCAGTGTGTCAAACAATGCCGTAGCACTCATGTTCAGAACGCTGTAAAAGACACACAACAAAATGGAAAAAACATAGGTCTTACTGAAAAAGACAACAAGGACAATCAACGGGAGTGTTCCTGCCGTAATGAAGATCCCCGTTTCAACCGCCAAAAACAGCTTATAACCAATTCCATAAACTTCTAATGTTCCAATTCCGCAAAGAATTGTTGCAATGGTAGAAGCCACGCAAAAAACAATTCCAAAAAGAAAGAGGACAATAATCTTTGCAAGCACCATTTGTGTGCTGGTTACGGGAATTGTACGCAGATTTTTGAATGTATCGTTGTCGCGTTCCATAAAGAACAGGATAGCGGCAATCACTCCAATAATGCAGGGCAGTAAAAACTGGATACCATATCCCAACACCATGTTAAATAGTCCGTCAAAAGCATCTGCCCGATCTGTATATCGCTCCATCATAGAGGGCGTTGTCATCAGATAAGTCAGCGGGATTGGAAACAGGAAAGCAGCCAGAATAATAAGCGGAATAAATTTCTTCCGTTTCAATTTCAAAAATTCGCATTTGATTAGTTTAAGCAATTCCTTCTCCCCCTGTCACACGCTTGAAGTAATCTTCAAGACTTTCTTCACAAGTATGCGCCTCCGATACCTCCAATCCGTTTTCTACAAAGGCAGTTACAATTTTCCCCACAGGCAGATCAAGGTTGTGCAGGCGCAGATTGTGGTCGTCCTGTATGGAGAAATGGTTTTCATGGAAATTGCGTTCCAAAATTCTTGCCGCCTGTGCAGTATCAGAGAGCGTAAATCGGATATGTTTACTGCTTTTTTGCTCCAGCTCAGCAAGGCTTTCTTCTTCCAGCAATGCGCCGTGGTCGATAATTCCAATATCGTCAGCCAGCAAGGAAATCTCCGAAAGAATGTGACTGGAAATCAAAATAGTTTTTCCTCTTGCGTCGCAAAGCTCCCGAATAAAGGAGCGTACTTCTGCAATACCGATGGGATCGAGGCCGTTGATCGGCTCATCCAAAATCAAAAGCTCCGGATCGTGCATAACGGCAAGGGCGATGGCAAGCCGCTGCTTCATACCAAGAGAATACTGCGAAAAGAGCTTTTTATCTTTGTAGGGCAGTCCTACCAGATCCAGAGCATCTTTGATGGCATGATTGTTTGGTACGCCCCGCAGAGTAGCAAAGATACGCAGGTTCTCTGTGCCGGTCAGATTGGGATAAAAACCGGGGGACTCAATCAGGCTTCCGATACGGGGCAGCAACTTCTTTTCATTTCCTTGCAAAGACTTTCCCCAGATTTTGACCTCACCGGAAGTAGGCTTCGTTAAACCCAACAGCATTTTCATAGTTGTGGTTTTTCCGGCTCCGTTTCTACCCAACAGACCATAAATTCTCCCACGCTTGACATGGATATTTAAGTCAGCCACACTCTTTTGTGAGCCGTATTGCTTTGTCAGATTTTTTGTTTCAATGATATAATTTGTATCCATATTCAAAACCTCCTGTTCTGTAAGGTATTCTATCATGCCAACCTTGCATTAACCTTGCCGCAACCTTGCATTAACCTTGCAATTTGAAATCCAGTAAAATGACAAAGGCTCCCGCCATAAAGACGGGAACCCGCTTAACTCTCCAAAGGAAAAAGCAACATAAATTCAGTTCCTTTTCCCGGCAAACTTTCAACTGTTATACTTCCACCCATCTTTTCTACAAGCTGATGGACAATAGAAAGACCAAGTCCGCTGCCTTTTTCAGAGCGTCCTTTATCACACTTATAAAGCCGTTCAAATATGTGTTTCAAATCTTCTTTCTCAATTCCCACTCCATTATCCGCCAGCAGCAGCTCCATGTTATTTTCCTTCTTCGATAGGGAAATTTTGATTTTGTCCGCATGGCTGTGAGCGATTACATTTTGAATAAGGTTATTGATGATCCTCATATAGCTATCCATATCCAATCTTACCCGGACAGGCTGTTCAGGAATATCAATGTCATAATCAACCTGTTTATCCTCAAAAATCGGTATCCAGTCGATCAGAATATTTCTTGTCAGCTCTGCAACCTCAACGCTCTGGATCTCCAAAGCAAACTCGTTTGAATTTAACTTGAACCAGTCAAAGAGTACATCAATGTATTCTTTCAGATCATGGGCTTTCCGACGGGCGGTTTCAATATAATCATCCCGGTCTTTTCCTGTGACCAGTCCTTTGTGTGCAGCGTCAAGATACCCAAGCAGAGTAGTAAGGGGCGTTCGCACGTCATGGGAAAGGCTCGTCATAAGTTGGCGGTTGGTTTCTTCTGTCTGCCGTACAGTTGAAAGTCTGCTTTCATAGGCCACAACGATCTCATTGATTTCATAGGCAAGAGGTGCTGTCAGTTCATTTGTTGCAGACAGAATACGCCGGTTGCCATTTCCGTTTTTCACATCAACCAGCACATCGGTCATTTCTGCTATTTGTTTTTTTACACGCCGAACGAGAACGATGGAAGTCAATACAGCCCCAACAGCAATCACAATGGACAAGAATACAATGATTTCCATACTGACTACACCTCCTTATTAAACCGGTAGCCAATCCCTTTGACCGTTTGTATATACTTTGGGCTTGAAGGATTGACTTCTAATTTTTTACGAAGTCGGCTGATAATCGCCATAATATTACTGTCATCATAGAAATATTCTTCGCCCCATACTTCCTCATAAATCTGCTGTTTGGTCAAAATTTTCCCTTGATGTTTTGCACAGTACAGGAGCAAATCAAATTCCTTTGGGGGCAGTTCAAAAGTGCCGTTTGATGTAGTAACAGAACGATTTTCAAGGTCAATCTGCAATCCATCAAAATCCAGTTTTTGCACAGCTCCGGCTTGATGATTAAAACGGGTGTAGCGGCGAATGAGGGACGCAATGCGGGCAATCAGTTCATCCATATCAAACGGTTTTGTCAGATAATCGTCCGCGCCGGCCCGTAAGCCCCGTACTTTAGAAATGCTGTCATTTTTAGATGTGAACATCAAAATCGGCAGACTGTTCTCTTTGCGGATTTCTTCCAGCGTTTCAAAGCCATCCATACCAGGCATCATCACATCCAGCACCACAAGCTGATACTCCTGCTCTCTTAATTTTTGTAAGCCCTCTTTTCCGGTATTACAAAAATCAGCTTCTATGTTTTCTGCTTGTACGCTACGTTTAATCAAAGCGCACAGTTCTCTGTCATCATCTATAATCAGGATTTTATTCATGGCGCAACCCCTTCCCTTGTTTTGTCCTTCCGTCAATCGGCTTTTCTGCGTTCTTTAGGATCAGCCAAACACCAGCCATCTTTACAGCGCCGGGGATACGCCCTCCGGCGCAATAATAATTTACCCTACGAGGTGTCACGCCCCATTTCTCGGCGGCCTCTTTTAATGCCATGTAGTCCATTTCGCACCTCCACAGAATACATTATAGTTCTTTATCTCGAATAATACAAGTTGGAGCCTACATTGATGCGAAACAAAATACTACTTAATGTAAAATCTCATTACATTCTCATAATTCAACCCGAAATGTAGAATGATATAGGGTGATATGAGAATGAACCAAGATGAAAGAAGATTTGACTTTCACGGCCTCGGGGCAGCTCTCAAACGAGCCAGAGAAGAAAAGGGCTGGACACAAGCCTATGTTGCGGAATTAGTAGACCGTGACTCCCGTACCATTATGAATATTGAGAACAAAGGTCAGTATCCCAGCTTCGACCTTTTTGTTAAACTCATTACTATGTTTGACGTTTCAGTTGACCAGTTTATTCATGCGGACGGAGGGGCAAGGTCAAGTTCTTGCAGAAAGCACATTGATGTTCTTCTAAACTCCATGAACGAAAAAGAGCTTGTCGTGATAGAAGCCACAGCCGAGGGCATTAAGAAAGCCAGAGAAACGGAGGTTCCAGAATAAGGGCCTCTGTTTTTTTGCGCCATTTTAGGGGATGCCGCTAAGTGGCAAGCAATGCCTCTGTGGCCACAAGTGGCACAAAGGCGGCTTGTTGGGGCTCGCCCCAAACCCGTATCTTCGGGCCAACATGGCCCGAAGTGTCAGCGTCGCTTTGCTCCTTGTTTTCATAACCTTAACGCTCCTTTTCCTGCTTTCTTCCCGGTTCGGTGTAGCCCATCAGAGTGTCAATGTTCGCTTTGATCGTGACGATCTCCTGCATATCCCGTCGTGCCTTTTGATATTCTCCATAGAGCTGTTTTTTCTTTGCTGTGAGCTTACGGCCTTCTTCCTTCAGCACATCCATTTTGGGGAGCTTCGCCCCACCCAGCAGAGAGCGCATTTCCGTTTGTGCAGCCCGGTACAGTTCAAGGTCGGCCTCATGCTCCGCGAGGAATTTCCGGCTGTACTTCGTCGCCTTATACTGCTCAAAGACTGGACGGGTTTTGGCATACTGAACCGTTGCGGCCTTTAGCCCGGCATT
This sequence comes from Faecalibacterium tardum, assembly GCF_040096515.1. Lineage (NCBI taxonomy): Bacteria > Bacillati > Bacillota > Clostridia > Eubacteriales > Oscillospiraceae > Faecalibacterium > Faecalibacterium tardum. The sequence goes on from NZ_JBBMEO010000003.1 coordinate 141,846, forward strand.
GGTTTTCATGGCCTGTTCCGTCTGCTTGATCTGCTCGGAAATGGCATGAAAACGGTCTGCTGCCTCGGTGGCTTTCTGTGCCAACTGCTCATAATCGGTCAGGCCATTGTCCTGTATATAAGCAAGGGCAGCAGCCATCTGCTTAATGTTAAATACCTTCGCCCAGCGTTCATATCCCGGCCCCTTACCGGCAGCCAGCTTTGCTTGAATATCCACCGCCAGACTGATTTTCCGCTCCGAGCGCCCGGGGCGTTTTTCTTTGCCCTCAATGGCGGACAGAACATCTTGCAAGTCGTAGCCGTCCCCCAGCGTGGAGGCACGCAGACGGGTGAAGCGTTCCTGTCCCTGCCCGGTCAGCCGGAAGCTGATACCGCCGCCCCGAACCGTCTTGACCTCATACTCGGCCTGCTTCATCAAATTGAGAAATTCGTCCAGATCAGCGGGGCGTTCCGCCAGCGCAGTATCAATAGCAAGGCGCAGTCGGTCCTGATAGGAAAGCGGTCCTTTCCGGTCTTTCTGCCACTCCCCATAGTTCCGATACTTGCTCTTGCTCCGGGGCTTCGGGTTCTCCACGATGGACAGCCCGTTTTCAAGGCACAGCCTGTCAGAGAGCCGCCGAAGGGCGAAGCTGGAGCCCCAAAAATTTCGGAATTTCCGGCTGCAGTCAAGGGTGGTGGAGTTGTAATAAATGTGACAATGGATGTGCTGCTTATCGGTGTGCGTGGTAACGATAAAAGCGTGCCGCCCCTTTGTCCAGCGCATAGCCAGCTCATAGCCGATACGGTTCGCCTCCTTCGGGGTGATCTCGCCCGGATAGAAGGATTGTCGTATCTGATAGCACAGCACATTATTTTCTTTCTTCTGTTCCCGGCCCGTCATAGCGGCATAGCTGGCCTTTGCCAAAAGGAACTCGTCCGCCACGGTGGCCGGATCACATTCATAAGCGGAGATATACTTTCCGCTTTCTGTTTTCTCCGGGTCCTTGCCATAGTCCAGACAATCCCGGATAGCCTCAGCAATCGTTTCGCCTTCGCCCGCATGGCGCTGTAACAAAGTTGTGGTAGCCAAAAATCATTCCTCCTTTCCATGAGAAAGGGGCGGCCCATTCAGACCGCCCCGACTTCGGGCCAGTATGGCCCGAGGCTGCTTAACTTGCCAGAAACCGGTACAGAGCGGATTTGCCTCCGTCCAGCGCCCAAAGAAGGGAGCCCGCCGCCGCTTGCAGTCCATACGGCGAAAGAAGGAAGGCAAGAAACAGAAATACAATCCCGCCTATGGGCGTCGGCGTGAAAAAGAGAGCGACACCCAGCACCGCCAGGATCACAGAGGCAATCGTCAGCAGGACGGCACAAATATCAAACAGGAACACCAGCAGAGCCGCCAGAAGGCACAACGCTAAAGCAAAGGGAGCAACCAATATTTTCAGCAGTATCTTCATCTTCAAAACCTCCTTTATCTATCCTTCCTACCTCTATTTTATCATGCCTGCCCGGGGACATAAATGTTGCGAAAGATTAGTAAATCCTGTCCCAAACCTTCGGGTCATACTGGCCCGAAGTGGTAAAAAAAGAGCAGGGCGGCAAGCCCCGTAACGGAAGCCTGCCGCCCTCGTCTTACTTTGCCACCAGCTCGGAGAGCTCCCGCAACACCTTTGACACCTCGCCCCACAGCTTTTCATAGTCCCGCTTCAATCCGTCGATTTCCTCCGGGTACACGCCATAGGTATGTGCGTGTATGGCAACCTGATTGAGATTGTTAGAACAGCGCCGTTGCAGAGAGATCAGCTCTTTTACGGGCGCAAGGTCGATGTGCAGGATATACCCATTCAGAGCCATTTTCCGTACATAAGCCCCGGCGTTGGAAATGCCCGCCTCGGCCATCCGCTCATGGATGGCCGCCAGCTCGTCCGGCGTTACCATGACGTGCAGATGGACATTCCGCTTGCGGTTCTCCATCAGCGTTCCAGCTCCCGGCCTTTCCGGCGTTCTTTGGGCTCCTTTACCTTATCCAGCGGTTTTGCGTCCAGCTCCGGGGGCGTGGGCGGGATGGGCGTGTTGTTGGGTACGCCGTCGATCATGTTGCAGTTCTGCTCTGTGGAGAGCTCGGCGGTTTTCAGATAGTTGTCTTTTTCGTGCATGGCGATCCTCCTTTATCGTTCCTCATGGTTTTTATGGTTTCGCTTCTGGCCGGGTTCCTTCGGGGGTTCCTGCCCTCTGGTTTCATCTTTGAGCCGGGCAGTAATGGATGGGCGCACCCGGTCAGGATTGCCCGGTGCTGGTTTCAGCTCATAATCCTCCATCTGCTTTTCGGTCAGCGGCTTTGCGTAGGTCAGTTCGCCCCATGCCATCAGCCTGCCGTCTGCCACAGGACGCCGCCTGTCATCATCGTAGTTGACGATGGAAAGAGGCTGGTTATCCGGCGGCTTCGGGTAAGTTCCTATGTCCACGGGCCGCTGGGTGGAATAATAGCGGTAAACGCCCTCCGGTCCCAGCTCGGTATGCTTGACCGCCGCATGGTAAAACTGCTGATAGTCGTCCACCCGGCGGTCAAAGTCCCTCTGCGCCCACGCCTGACTGGTTCCATAGCGGCCCCAGTAGTAATCCCGATGGCCGTTTTCCCCCTCGGTAAACTGCCAGGTCACAAAGGGGCTCGGCGCTCCCGGATTATGCCCCAGCGCAAAGCCGTGTCCGGTTTCAAAGGTGGCAGCTTTCAAAATCACATATCCTTGTACTGTCTCCAAGAGATACCTCCTTTCTGTGCCTCGGGCTAACATGACCCGAAGTGCTGGATGTTACGAAATAAGAGGGCAGACCGGGGAGAAATGTAATAAGATATTCCCACCCCGGAAACACCCTCAAAAAAGCCCAGAATGTCAAGCCTTTGGAGGCGGCAAATCGTAACAGCCGCCCGGCCTTTTCTCCCGCATTTTCCTCATGCGTTCCCGGCTTTTTCGGCGGTTCCCTTCGGCCTTGCAGGCGTCGGAACAGTAGGCTTGACGCCCCTCGGGCAAAAACGCCTTTCCGCAGACCGCACAGGCCCGCAGCTTCGGGGAGATGCCTTCCGTTGTCAGCGACGCTTGAAGCTCCAGGTTAAGGGGCAGGACAGCCTCACGGAAGTAACGGCAGTACGCCCCTGTCCAGCACTTGTGCAGCATATAGCAGGCACAGTCAAGAGGAAGGCATAGGCCGCTTTCCCGGTCATAGTTGGCGCACATCCCCGTGACCAGAGTGCGGATTTTCTTCTTCTCGTCACGGGTCAGCTCCCGGGCGTTCATTTATGACTTCGGGCCACGATGGCCCGAAGGGCGGGGCTCCACGATCAGCGCCCGGAACTTCTTCCGGCACTGTTTTTTCTTTTCTTTGCACTCCTTGTAGTAACGGCATCCCTTACAAGGATCGTCATTGTCCCAGCCGGGGTGCGGTACTTCCTTCATCATTCGTTCAAAAGGGCTGCTTGTAAAATTCATTCTCATTCCTCCGTATCTTCCTCCCACGGCGGGGTATCTTCGTCCTCGGGTTCCTCTGCGATCTCCTCCAGCTCCCCGTCCTCATATTCGCAGTAATCATCTTCCAAATCCGGGGCCTCATGCTTCGGCTTGTAAATCTTGAAATAGTAACCAATCCCACCGCCGGCCAGCACCACCGCACCGATCAGGAGCAGAGAGAGAAGGGGGCTGTCCTTTTTCTCCGGCTCGGGTTCCGGTACTTCCTCCACCGGTTCGGTGAGCTTTGGCTCTGGCTCAGGGGTCACTTCTTTGGGCGGTTCCTTACCCTGTTCAGCAAGAGGCAGAAGGTCGTCTGTGGTAACGGTATTGAGGAAATAGACGTTCTCGCTGGTTTTCTGTTTGTCGATCACCAGATAAAACACGCTCTCGTCTGCTGTGGTGATGGTGTAGAACTCTTTACCGTCCTCGTCGGTGGCGTTGTCCACCACGGTTCCCGTCCCGTCCGGGGTAAAGGGGTTCTGGGTTTCCGGCTCTGCTTCGGTTTCTGCCGGGGAGGGAGCTGTCTCCGGCTGCGGCTCGCTGCTCTGGGCGTAGGCCGGGACCGTAAAGATCAGGCAACACAAAAGGCTGGCAGCCATCGCCGCCAGCCTGCGGTATTTAGTTTTCTTCATGGGCTGTGTCCTCCTTTTCGGGTGCCTCCGGCTTCGGGTCAGTATGGCCCGAAGCGGTAAGGCTGTTTTTGGGGTCGTTCAGAAAAGCCATAAGCTGGGCGGGCGTCAGTTTGAGGGAGCGCACCGCCTGCACGATCTGGCTGTTTTCTTCCTCCTGTTTCTGCTTTTCCAGCTCCCGGATTTTGGCCTGCCACTCGGCAGCCTTCTCCCGGGCTTTTTCCAGTTCCTTATCGAGCTTGTCGATCTTGTTCATGCAAGGACTCCTTTCCTCTGGCTCACAAACGCCCGAAGGCATAGAAATGTGTCTGCCAGTAGCTTGAATTGATGTTTGCGTATTGGATGGGCGAACCACAATGAAGCATCATCCCGTCGCCCACATAAATCCCCACATGGGACACAGGGCCGGGGCTGTCATAGGTTCCCGTGAAAAAGATAATATCGCCGGGCTTTGCCTCGGAGGGGGAAATGATAGCACACTGGTTGTAAATGCCCTGCGCCGTGGTACGGGGCAGGTTGTGGACGCCGCTGGCCGTGTACACCCAGCAGACAAAGCCCGAACAGTCAAAGGAGGTGGACGGGCTGGAGCCGCCCCACACATAGGGCCAGCCGATGTACTTTGTGGCTTCTTCCATGAGCGCCGCAAAAGCCGGGTCATCCAGCGCCTCGCCGGGTATCTCATAGCTGGGGCCGGTATCTTCGCCGCTGTTGTAAATCCCTTCCCACAGATAGGGTTTGTTGCCTTTGAGCTGCTGCATAACGGTGTAGATTTCCCGCTGCTGTTCGTTAAGCCTCGGCAGGATCACGGCGGGCAGCGTCTTGTTTGTGAGGGTCACATTGAGAATGTAATACTCATAGGGGACTTCCTCGGTGGTGGTTTCCCCGGTCTCCGGGTCGGTGCTGGTTTCGGTGCGGTAGCGTATCTCGACTTTCTCCGTCAAGGTCAGCTCATACTGTGCCTCGAAGATCTCCCGCAGTTCGTCCTGCACCTGTTCCCGGAAATACACATGGTACTTTGCCGAGAAATAGGACGCCAGCTCATAGGGGTTATGGCCGATCTCGTCCACGGAATAGCGGTACTCGTCATAGCCGGGATGGGTGCTTTCGATGTTCGCTACCGTCTGCGCCAGCTCGTTTTCCAGTGCCGTGTAGTCCTCGTCCACGCCCAGCAGGTCCGTATCCTCCGAGGCGTAGGAGGTGCCGGATAACGCATTGGCAAGGCCGCTGCCAAGCGTGGGAAAGATAGAGCTTACTGCCGACACAAGAAAACAGAGCAGCAACAGCAGGAGCAGGACCAGCACCGCCACGGGATGACGGGTCACAAACTGCGCCGCCCGACGGGTCGCAGTTCCCGAAGCGGCAGCGGTTTTCTTTGCGGCCTTTGCGCCCTGTTTTGCAGCCGCCTTTGCTTCTTTGGAATACCGGCGTTTCAGTTTCCATTTCTGCTGCACACGGGAAAGCGGATTGCTGGTAAGCTCCGGGTGCTCGGAGGCCATCTTTTGAAAATCCACATTGGCCCGGGCTTTTATGTCCTTCCGTTCCCATTTTGCCACCTTCCGGGCCGGGTGCTCCTGCCAGCGGCGTTTGGCATACCGGGTCAGTTTCCGGGCTCCGGCCTCGGCCACAAGTTCCGACTTATGGGCTCCTTCCACACCCACATTTTCATGCTCAACTTCGTGAATTTTGTTGTGGAGATAAAACCACGCTTCGGTGCGGGCTCCCCGGACAGCTTTCTTCGCAAGCCCCGGCGGTTTCTTCGCTGCCCGTTTTGCCTCGGTCTTGTCCAGTTTCTCCCGAGCCTTTCCCAGCTTTTCCCCGGCGTGTTCCGCTTTTGCCTGTGCTTTCTGGTACTTATCCTTTTTGCTCCCGGCCTTCTCGGCAGAGCCCTCCGGCTCCTGTGCCTTGCCGGTATCCTGCGGCCCGCCCGCTTCATCCTCCTTCCTCATGCGGTCAGAGGGACGGCTTTTCCGGCTGTCCTCTTGAAACTTGCCGCTTTTGGACTTCGGGCCATCATGGCCCGAAGGGCTGTCCTGTCCGGTATCCTCGTCCTCAAACCGCAGGCGTCGGGATGGTGCGGGGGAAGGCCCTTCCCGTTCAGCCGGTCCGGGGCGATTGCCCCCGGTATCCTCCGTCGGCCCCGGCCTCTGAAAATTCCGTTTGTCCGGTTTCTTTCCGATGACGTATCCCTCCTTTCCAAACCTCGGGCCAACATGGCCCGAAGTGTGTTATGCCCGGTTCATTTCCTGTTTTTTGTCCTCCGGGCGGGTGGTCATAATGGCGTACAGCTCGGTATTCTGCGGGAAGCGGTCAACAAACGGGATGGTGGTATTCCCGAAGAACAGCAGCCCTTCGCCGGAATTGGTATGGGTCACATAGGAAAGCTGGTGGGGGCTGATCCCAAGCTGTTTGGCTAAAATCTGCCGGTCCCCCTGTGCCTGCGAGAGCAGCACAAGGAAGTCCGAGTTTTCAAAGATGTTCTCAATCTCCGGGCTTGCCAGAAAATCCTTTACGTTCTGCGTTAAAGCACTCGGAACGCACCCTTTTTTTCGCAGCATTTTCCAGATCGCCACACAATAGCTTGCCGTCAGCCGGTCGCGGAGCAGCACATGGAACTCGTCGAAGTAGCACCATGTAGCGATACCACGCAGGAAATTCATGGACACCTGCGAGTTTACCAAGTCCTGCATAATGAGCATGGCAATCGTCCGAAGCCCGGCCCCCAGCTTTTTTAAGTCAAGGCATACCAGACGGCGGTTCAAGTCCACATTGGTTTCATGGTTGAATACGTTAAGGGAACCCGACACATAAATTTCAAGGGCAGTTGCCAGCCGTACCGCCTCGCCCTCCGGCTGGGAACAGAGCAGGTCATACAGGGTTTGGAGGGTCGGCATTTTGCTTGTTTCCGGGTCCTGCAAGTGTTCCCGGTACATCTGGCGTACACAGCGGTCAATGACGGTCCGCTCCACCGGCTGCAAGCCATCCTTGCCGCCGACGATCAGCTCCATCAGCGACAGGATAAAGTCGGCTTTCAGCGCCATCGGGTTTTCCTCGTCAAAGCTCAGGTCAATGTCCATCGGGTTGATGTGGTGGGGGCTGTCCGGGGCGATCTCGATGACCTGTCCGCCCAGCCGCTTGATAAGGGGCGAGTATTCGCCCATCGGGTCCACCACAATGATCCGGTCACGGGTGGCAAGGAACACGTTCACAAGCTCCCGCTTTGCGGCAAAGGATTTGCCGGAGCCCGGCACGCCGAGGAACAGGCCGTTGGGGTTTTTGAGCTTTTTCCGGTTTGCCATGATGACGTTATGGGAAAGTGTGTTGAGCCCGTAATAGACGGCTTCGCCATCCATGCGGAGCTCCTGCGTCATAAAGGGAACGAAAATGGCCGTGGAGCTGGTCGTCATGCCACGCTTGATCTCAATGCCGTTATGACCCAGCGGAAGGCTGGAAAGAAAACCGTCCTCCTGCTGGAAGTCCAGCCGCTTCAAGGTGCAGTTGTATTTCTGGACGATACCCGACACCGTGAACAGGTCATTGTCCAGCTCCCGGCGGGTCGGGGCCATGTTTACCACAAGGAAGGTCAGCAGGAACATTCTTTCATTCCGGCTCTGTAAATCTTCCAGAAGGGTCTTTGCGTCGTTGCTGTACGTTACAAGGTCGGGCGGAAGTATGTCCATGTCGTACCCTGACCGAGCTGCCTTCTTTTGTTCCTCCACCTTCATCTTGTCAATGTCGGAGACTTTGGCCTTGATAGATTTTACGGCGGCGGCCTGATCGACGGTTTGGATATGGAGAGTGATGGTCATTTCCGCGTCCATTTCCAAAAGCTCCGCCAGCAGCTTGTCCGAGAGCTCCGAGGCCAAAATCTGCAAGTAGGAGGCAGCGCCCCAAGTCGTCCCCACCCGGAACAGACGGCTGAAACGAAAATCGAAACTGTCCGGGGCGATAAAGTCTTTGGTGGAAAGCCCGGTTTTGGGGATCATATCCCATGAAAACCGGAAGGGGGAGCCGCTGCCGGGGTGAAGCTGCCCGTGAAGAAGCTCCAGCCGTTCCAGCCCCGAAAGGGAGCGGCACTTGACGCCCAGCTTTTTGAAGTTCCCGCAAATGTCCGCCTCTACACGTTCCAGCCTTGCCCTGGCGGTGGAAAGGTCGTCCACGTTCACGCCGAAGGTCAGGAGCTTTGTGCGAACAATGCCGTTGTTGCTTTTGGCGATCTGGTTTTCCAGCATTTCCACATACTCACACCGGACGCTGTTGTAATCGTCATCCTGCATGGGGATGTTCACGCTGTACCGGCTGCCCGGGCGGCTTCGGTGGTTGAGGAAGGAAAGCTGGAACGGAAGGCTGCTGTCAAAGTAGTTGAGGCAGGCGCTCCACCCATCAAAGATGGCTGCCTGATCTTCGGACTGTGCGAGCTGGTAGTTGATGTCCTCGTATTCAATGGTCTTGGTGTAATAGCGGTCCGCTACCCGGCACACCCCGTCCCGGTACATTTCCCGGTAAGGGAGGGTCTGCTGGGCGGTGGTGGGAATGTTCTTTCCTTTTGTAAACAGGCCGGTAAGGCCCTGCTTTTCAGGCTTTCTGCCTGCGGGCTTTCCGGCCCTTCTGCTGTTTCGCAATCGGCTGCGCCTCCTTTCTGGCGCTAAGCAGCGCATAGAAGTTTTCGGTTTTGTAAGGCCGCACACGGGGATAGAGGAACCGGGTGCGGATGATATTTTTCAGCACTTTTTCCAGCGGCAGGCCGTCTCGTTCATACATAGCCAGAAAGAAGAACGGGAGCATGAGGCCGATCATCAGGAACATGGCGGCACTGTTCCCGATACTGCCACGGGAAAACAGGTAAGCCGGGAGGCCCACCGCCGCCGCGCTGGAAAAACAAACAAGCTGGCGCTTCGTTAGGTTGAAGGCCAGCTTTGTCTTGATTTTGGAAAGGTCTTTTGGTACTGGCACATAGGCCATTTTGGTACACCTCCTTTATTGCTTCGGGCCAGCATGGCCCGAGGTTATCTTGCGGCCTCTTTGGCCGGGGCTGTGCTGCGGGCAGCTTCGGCGGCCTCTCGTCCGCTCTGCCTTGCCCGCCAGTATTCGGGGTGATACTGCCGGATGGACTGATTGAGTTTTTCTTCAAACTGTCCTTTGTCCTTAATGCGGTCAGGGATTTTCCACAGCTTTTTGTCCAGCAGCTCCCGGAGCACTACGCTTTCCTGTGCGTCCTCCTCATAGCAAATATAGCCCTTGTCCTTGAAGCCGCATTTTTTGGCCGCCGGGGAGAGAACGGCGGCTACCTCGTTTGCCACCATCGTTCCGCCGTGGCTGGCGGTAGATACCAAAAACACCCCCGGACAGAGGGTTTCACAGCTCTGCACCTCGCCCCACGGGGAGCTTTTCGGCCCATGGAACATTCCGCCCGTCCGGCTCCGGTCTGCCTGCATGAGCGCCGCCTTTTCCAAGATGGCTTTCAGTTCCGGGGAAAAATAGGCATATTCCCGAAGGACACGGGCGGCCTCCCCGCCGCAGGCGTTCATCAACAGGGTATAGGCGTCGCTGTCCGCTTTGGTACAGCGCCCCAGCAGTTTTCCGTCGTAATAGCAGGCCGCGTCATAGCCCGTCCGTTTGCGTGGCATGATTCCCGCCTCCTTTCTGCTTCGGGCCATTATGGCCCGAGGTCAACGCTCTGCCCCACGGCTGGGCTTTTCCTTCGGAGGCCGTTCCGCCTTTGCCCGTTCGGCAGCCGCTTTCCCGGCTTTGAGCTGGTCGCTGATGGACGCACGCCCCACAGAGCCGCGCTCCGCCATCTGTTCCAGCTTTGCCTCATAGGCTTGCAGAACAGCGGTGTTGAGCTGTTCCCGGAACTCCTTTGTGACAGGGTAGGCCATATCCCGGTAGCCGCCTTTGCCGTCCGGCTGGCTGGGCATCCCCACGAAAAGGCCCTTGCTGCCCTGTACGATTTTCAGATTTTCCACCACAAAGCAGTCATTGAATTTCACGCTGGCAAAGCCCATCAGATTTTTCACAGGTTCGATGACCCGCACGCTTACATCCAGCTTCAACGGTGCGGCCGGGGTGGTGTTTGCAACCTTTTCCTGCATGGTTTCCTCCTTTCCGGCGGGAACAAGGTTCCCGTCCTTGTAGTCATAGCCTTCCGCCCGGAGTGCCGCCAGCGTGTCCGCCGATACGCACCCGGACAGTTTCAGATCGGTTTCCACCATAAAGCGCATGGTGTCTGCTTTAGAAAATTCTTCGGGGAGCTTTCCGTAGAAAGCCGGGTGCGGCTGTCCGTCCGCACCCTGTTTGTAACGCCGGGGCATACCGCCTCCTTTCCGCTTCGGGTCAGCATGGCCCGAAGTCTCTTAATGGCAGCCGAAGATGGATTTTGCAAGACTGCCTGTTTTGAATAAGGTAAAACACAGCAGCACCGTATATCCCACACAGCCCCAGATTGCCCCGATGGGGTCGCCGTCGGTGGCGATACTCTGGATCAGCACCGCATAGATGGCGACACAGACTAAAATCAATAGGCCTTGAAAGCCTACTGCAAAGAGGGAGCGGAAATAGTTCTGCCCCATGTGTCCGGTTTCCCTGTTGGGGACTGTGGCAAACGGGATAGGCGCTAAACTTGTGAGCAAATAAATTTCAATCATACGGCCATATACGATGACGAAGATCACGATGTTTAAGGCAATCATGGTAAGCTGGATCAGGAAGGATTGTAGCCAGAGTCCGAACAGAGGACCTAACTCCATCGCCTCAAGCTCTGTCCGCAAACTGTCCAGCACATCCGGCGTGATCTCTGTCCCGTTCTGGATAATGCCCGCTGACTGCTGTATCACATGCTGGCTCACATCAAAGACCGCCAGCACGATATTGAAGGTGTTCGTCAGGATCATCACAGCCACAAAGGTTTTGAACACCCACTTAAAAAACATCCATGTGTCAACTTCATGGAGGTTGTTGCGTTCTATGAGCATCTGTATCAGCTCATAAGTCATTACAAAAGTGAGGATGACCCCGGCGATTGGCAGGATGGCAGTTTCAGAGATCTGTCGTATCATGGAAAAGACCCCGGCGTTCCAGTCCGCCGGGGTCGTGCCTACCTGTGTGGCGATTTCGCCAACGCTCTGATTGACGTTATCGAAAAGGCCGTCCAGATTTCCCATGATACCATCGACGAGCAGACCTTTCAGCCATTCAACGATTGCGTCGATGATAAAGTCCATACATCAGCTCCTTTTCTGGAAAAAGGGACAACGGGTGACATTTAGCTGAACAGCCCGGACAGCAGAGGGATAAGCTGAAGACCGATCAGAACGACACCGCCGCCCGCCATCAGCTGCTTAATGCCCTGGCTTTTTGCCGCAGGGTTGTCCGACCCGTAACCTTCCAGAAGGTTGATGACGCCCCATACCGCCAGACCGGCGCCAAGAGCCATGACCAGAATTTTGAGAATGTCGATTGCCTGATTGAAAAATTCCATATACGTTCCTCCATTTTGTTTGTTTGATGATTTTGGGTACAAAAAAAGCCGCCCACATCGGCGGCGCTTCGGGTCAACATGGCCCGAAGTTACACAAACTCGTCGCTGTCCAGATCATCGAAATTCAACAGGTCAGCTTCTTCGTCCGTGTCGGAGCCGTCCACTTCGTACACCGTGTATTCGTCCTCCGGCTTTAGTCTCAATGGCCGGTGGCGGAACAGGCTTTCCAAGCGGAAGGCGTTTTTCTTTTTATCAAATTCGGCTGTGTACTTGTAATTCGGGTGCTTTTTCAAGTCATACTTCGGAGACAGGAAGGGCGGGAGCCCCCGAAGCTGCAAGATACATTTATCCCCGGGCATGGTGGTGATCTCGCTGGTGGTCATCAGCTCCCGGCCAAGCCGCTGCATATTCTGGCTGTAACTTTCAGACTGCCCACGGCTTCGGCCCTCGGTCTGCATAGAGATGGTGGCCTTGCCCAGCCAGTTTTCCGAAATATCCTTTAGGGTGGAAGCCTCCCGGCCTCCGAGGAATACGATACTGTCCATGTTGCCCATGATGGTTTCGGAATGGTCTTTGTACAATGCCTTGCACTGGCTCATTGCCTGATAAAAAAGCGTCAGGCTGATCTCACGGGAGCGGATGACGGCCACGATCTTTTCCAGCCCCGGCACCTGTCCGGTGTTGGCTGCCTCGTCCCACAGCACCCGCACATGGTAGGGCAGACGCCCGCCATAGGTGTTATCAGCCCGTTCACACAGAAGGTTGAACATCTGCGAAAAAGCGAGGGCAACCAAAAAGTTGTAGGTGGTGTCCGTGTCGCTGATAAGAAAGAACAGCGCTGATTTTTCATCCCCCAGCTTATCCAGCTCCAGTTCGTCATAAGACATGATCTCCCGAAGTTGGGGAATATCAAAGGGAGCCAGTCTTGCACCGCAGGAAATCAAAATGCTTTTGGCTGTCTTGCCGCTGGCGAGCTTGTATTTCTTATACTGCCTCACGGCGAAGTGCTGGGGGCTGCGGCGTTCCAGCCCGTCAAACATATAGTCCACCGCGTTTTTGAAGGTTTCGTCATCCTCCCGGACTTCCATGCTGTTTATCATTTCCACCAGCGTATTCATGTTGCGTTCTTCCTCCGGCCCCTCAAAGACGATGTAGGACACAAGGGCGCAGTACAAGAGGGTTTCTGCTTTTGTCCAGAACTCGTCGCCCTCCTTGCCGTCGCCTTTGGTGTTGGCAATCAGGGCGGTAACAAATTTCAAAACATCGCTTTCTGTCTTGATATAGGCCAGCGGATTGTAGTGCATGGATTTTGAAAAGTCGATACTGTTGAACACCCGCACCCTGTATTTCTCCCGTTGCAGAAACTGCCCGCACTGGTCGAGAGTGCCGCCCTTCGGGTCTACCACCACATACGAGGAATGGGCTTGAAGGAGCTGCGGGGTCAACCAGAACCTTGTCTTTCCCGAGCCGGACGATCCGATGACACAGGCGTTTAGGTTCCGGGCATTGGCGGGTATCTTCGGACGGGTGTTCATGGTAAGGAACTCCGTCCCGGTCAGAATGACATTGTTCTGAAATTTAGGGTCAACAAATGGCTTTATATCTTCCTTTGTTCCAAAGCGGGCGGTGCCGTACTCCGCATCCCGCCGGAATTTTTTCGCCTGCCTGATCTTTGACTGTATCAGCAGATACATCCCAGCCGCACCGGCAAGGCCCACCAGCAGGTCAATACCTCCCAGCCCCGGCCAGTAGGTTTCAAAGGCTTTGGGGAAGGTATCAAGCATCCCCATGAGCTTTGTCCCGAAGTCTGTGCCGGGGGCGATCCGGTAGGCCGTCCCGATTTTGGAGAAAAACCAGAACACAAAGAGGTACGGCAGGTTTGGGAGCACATATTTTCTGATCTTGTCACTCAACGTCCGTCCTTCACCGCCTCTCTGGTCCGCTGCTTTTCCTTTGCCTGCGTCCTGATTTGCTCCGTGAATTTCCGAAGCTGACCGAGGATGGAAGCCTTGTCCTGCTCTTTGTTCAGCACCTTTGCGCTGTACTTCTGGAAGGCCGCCGTGATAGCGTCCGCCTGATTGGCTTTGAAAAACAGCAGGTAATGACCGGGGCTCACTTTATGGAAAGCGTAGTCCACATGGAACTCCTTCGCGATCCGGTCAAAATCCTTTGGAGCTCCCACATAGGGCATGGCACTTTTGCCGCCATAGTGGTTCATCAGCTTTTTTACGCTCTGGCGTCCCTGCGGGGTCAGCGCCTTCTGGTGGTGCTTTTGCAGCGCCCGAACCACCTTGCCAAGAGCGGCAGCCAGCACTTTTCCTGTGAGCTTCGTTGTCCTGATCGAAAGGGCAACCGTTTTTTGGTTTACTTCTTCCTGCATAAAACCTCCTTTCCGTCGGGGTTCCCGCTATCCGGGAGGCCCCCGTACAATCTCGGGGAACAGAAAACCTCGGGCCAATGTGGCCCGAGGCTTACCGCTCGGCATCTCTGCCGGACGGAGCTTTCTTTTCCGGCTCCGTCTGGACTTTTTCGTCCTGTTCCCGCATGGTCTGCAAGATAGAGGGCTTCTTTTGAAGTTGGGAGGGCTTTTCGCCGGACAGCGGCTTGATACATTCCAGACGGTCAGCCGCCCGGATGGCGTTGTCCGTGAGCTGCCTCTGCCATGCGCCCACGCTGGGAGCCCAACGAAAGCCGCTGCTTTTCAGCTCGGCCCGGGTGTCCGCGTCAGGCTTTCCGTCAAAGAACACCTGCAAGCGGTTGTCCTCCCGGTTCATTTCCACACGACCCCCATCGAACTCCCAGCCGGAAAATTCCTGCTGTGCCTGTTTGGAAAGCTGTTCGATACGGGCCTTTACCCGGCGGATCTCCGCATTGTTGTTGGTTAGCTGGTAACTTTCAAAGGGCCTCGGGTCGCTTCGCCAACTTGACGCCATGCTTGCTTTCAGCTTTTCGATCTGGTCCGGCGACAGCAGCGCACAGCCGTCCAGCTTGCCATGCTTGCGGTAATAGGCGTTGACCTCCTTCATAATGAGCTGGGAGCGTTCCAGCCCGTCCAGCTTCTTCTGGAGCTTTTCAATCGCTGCCGGGTCATCGGCGCTGATCCCGCCCATGCCGGTGCTGCGTATCTTATCCAGCAGCCCTTGAATATGCCGCCATTCCTCCATGTTGCTGTCCCGCGCCCGGTTCTGTTTTTCCTTCTTTCCCACCGGGAAATTGGAAGGCCCGGCGATCAGCACAGAGGGAACCCTCGCGTCAATGGCAAAGCCTTGGTTCATGTTTTCGGCCAGCTTGCGGGCGTAGGTGTCTAACAGATGGTCGATCTTCTCATGGTACATGGGGTCCACCCGGGATTTCTGCTTTTCCGCTATGGCGGCGGCCTTGTCCACCATTGCCCGGTATTCCGCCGTTGCGCTCCCTTCCTTGTAGTCGGAAAAGCTGTTCATTTCTTTTGCCCGGCGGGCGGCTCCTTCATTGATAGGGTAATAGTTGATGGTATGCACCTCCTTTATGCTTCGGGCCATGCTGGCCCGAAGTCTTACCGTTCTTCATGGGAAGGCCCCGCCTTGTCCTTTTTCGGAGCGGGTGGGGCTTCTTGAAACCGTTTGAGTGTAGCGAGAATGGAGTGGACAGGCTCGGCCTTTTCAGGATAGGCAAATATCCGGTGTTCCGGCGGAATGTCCTGCGGCCCGTGGTAATACTCCTTGAAGCCCTCCGGGACTGCCGACACATACCCACCGGGAGCGAATACGCCGCCCTCGTTGATACGCACATCCCGCCCGTATGCCTCATAATCGAAGTAGTTCTGAATGTGCTCCGGTATGTCGATAGTCCCAAGCTCGTCGGCGTAAAGACGGCCCAGCCCTTCATCATCGGAAATATCCGGGTAAAAGCGGTAAAGGTCAAGGTTCTGCGTCAGGTTTATCAAATCCTTCACGCTCCTTGTGTGGTTTCCCAAGACAAGAGCGGCTTCAAAGGTTTCCAGTCCGCCCTTATCCCGTACTTCCAGCAGGGCGTGGCCCAGCTCGTTCAGCTCGTCGATGTTCTCACATTCGTAGAGATAATCGTAGAGCCCCAGCACATCACTGTCAAAGCTGGTAAAGAACACTTCGCTGTACCGTTTCCCGTCTATCCCGATTTTGGCAAGGGCGGCCTGCAACTCCTGTGTCGTCATGGGGAAATGTACCGTTGTCCCTACCTCAATCCCCATTAAGGGGTATAGGGCTGTATTGGTTATATAGGCTTCAAACATGGGCTCATTCCTCCTTTCCGGCCCGGTCAGCCAGCACCTCATAAATCCCGGCCATAATGTAATCGGCGCAAGGGAGGGCAATCGCGTTTCCCAGTGCCTTGTAGCGTTGCAGAGGCCGGATCTCCACGCCGTCCGCCCCGTACTTTGTCCAGCCCTCTGGCAGCCCCATCAGCCGTTCGCTTTCCGTTTCCGTCAGAAAACGGATACAGCCGCCCTCCGGGTCGCCCTCATACCAGAAGGCAAAGGGCGTTACATCACTGGCTAAAAGAGTGGGAAAAGGGTCAGTTGGTAATCCGAAGCTGTTTCGGAAGGCCGTTTCTTCCTGCCTTTTTGCCGCTCCCCGCATACGGAAGCACTGAAAGGGGTGGATGACTGGTATCTGCCGCCCTGTTTCAAAAGAAGCTGTTCGATCTCCTTCGGCGGCGGCCCACCCGCCCTCTCCGCAAGGCGGAGGAAGTGGGAGCATTGGACGGGGCTTAAATAGTATGTCTGCGGCACGTCTGCCTCCAAAATCCGCCACGACGAAAATCCGCTGCCTTCGTGCCAGCCTTCGGGAGCCTGCCCAATACTGGGCGTCCATGAGTCGCCAGCACACATCAGGCGTTCCCCCTCGCACCATTCCGGCGTTTCCCCATCTTCCCGAAGGAGGCATTGGAACTTCGGTGTCCGAGAAGGCGGATAAGACGGCTCTAAAGTCCATCCGGTCATTTGTAGAAAACGCTCCCATGACGTTTTCCCAAACAGCGATAGCTGGATATAGGTTATCAGTAGCATCCCTCATTTCCTGTATGATACGAAACGCCTGATAGAACAGGCTTGATTTTGCCCCGGCAAGGCCGGAGCGGTTGCCGATCAGAGAAAGGTTCTGACAGGGGGAACCGAAGGTAATTACATGAACCGGCGGGATTTTCCCGCCGTCCACCTTCGTAATATCCCCCAAATGCACCATGTCGGGAAAGTGCCTTTTGGTTATGGAGATGGGCGCTTTTTCAATCTCACTGGCCCATACCGGACGGATACCGCACCGAGAAGCAGCCAGAGGGAACACGCCAATCCCGTCGAAAAGGCTTCCCAGCTTAATGTCCGGCATGGCCCGGGGTGCCGTGTCCCTTCACGGCAAGCACCCCTTCCAGTGTGGTCGCCGCAATGCCCAGCCGCCCGGCAACCGCAATATCATTTTTTACATCCTCGTCCACAGCGCTGCCGCAGACAATCAGGGTGTGGGAGCGCCGCAGCATATCCCGGCGCATATCAATCCCGGCCTTGTGTTCCTCGGGAACGCTGTCATTCAAAAACAGCGGCAGATACAAGAGCGGGCAGATCGGGGAAAAGCCCGCCTCATAAGCAAGACGGCAGTAGTGGGCCGCCAGCTCCATATCAACATCCGGCTCGCCGCTCCATGCGGCGGTCAGGTATGCTAAAGGTCGTTTCATTGGTTGAGCCTCCATTTCTGTTTTGGTTTAGGGAAAAGCAAGAGTTCGCCCAACCCCTCCGCCCCTTCCCCCGGGAAGGGGAACGGCTCTGGAGAATTTATATCCCCGTCGCTTGACCGGGAAAAAGCATAACCGGGAGAAATCCGTCAAGGGTGCCTCTGGCACCGCCTGCGGCGGCGCTGCCCTTGACTGATTTTCCCGGCTATGCTACGGAATAACTGGCGACGGGGAATAATTTATATCTCCAGAGCTTCGAGGCGCGGGGCAGAGCCCCGCAATCCTCGGGCCATGCTGACCCGAAGTTTGGGCTTACTTTTCCTGTTCGGTTTTCTTCTCCGGCTTTTCATGTTCCTTCTGCTGACCCTTCCAGTCGTCCAGCAGCTTGACGATCTGGTCCTTCATTTCCCTCGGCGTAGTTTCCTTGCCGAAATACTTGCTCAGTTCCGCACCTGTCAAAATCACTTTGTCTACCTCCTTTTTGTCCTCCATCATAATGCCGTCGATCACATCCCCGTTGAGCAGCTTCTTTTCGTCCAGCTCACGCATACGCTTTGCCTGCGCCTGTGAAGGCGAGGACTGCTGGCTGTCAATGGCGACGGCGATATAGTTCTGGTTCTTCTTGCCGATATAGGAAAGCTCCACCGCCGTAGTAAAGCCCAGCTTTTTTTCATCCATCAGCTTCATCAGGTCGGGAACCAGCTCATTGAGCCGGATATACCGCTGCACCTGCTTGACCGCCATCTTATTGCGCTCGGCTACAATTTCGTTGGAGCGTTTTCCTGCGTCCTTCGGGTCAATCTGGCCCGAAGTGCGGGAGCCCTGGTGCTTGATGGCCTCAAGCTGCATTTTCAAGGCTTTGGCCCGCTCACTGGGGAGGATTTCTTCACGCTGGTTGAGATTGTCCTCGACCATCTGCGTGATGGCTTCATCGTCCGTCAGATTGCGAACAATACAGGGCATATCCGCATATCCGGCAAGCTCGCTGGCCTTCTGGCGGCGGTGGCCGGACACGATCTCATAGCCGCCATCCTCACGGGGACGGACGATAGCGGGCTGGGTCACGCCCTTGTCCTTGACGCTGGACACCATAGCCCGCATTTCTTCATCATCCCGAACCTCAAAGGGATGGTTCTTGAAGGCGTGAAGCTCGTTCAGCTTGATATAGACGATCTGCTCCTTGCCCCGGCGTGGTGCATCCTTCGGCTTCTCGGGTTCCTTCGGAGCGGGAGCGGCCTGTACCGTTGGAGCCGTTTTTTTCTCCGGTTCCTTTTTGACCGCATTTTCCGGTTTCTGTGCAGGAGCTTTGGGCTTCGGGGCTGCGGCCTTGTCCTTATCTGCTTTCGGGGGACGGCCCCGGCGCTTTGGCTGTTCCGGCTCTTTGGGTTTTTCCTCCGCTTTCTTCGGAGCCTCCGGCTGCTTTTCCGGTTTTTCCGTTTTTGCCGGGGCAGGCTTTTCCCCGCTGGGAGCTGCCGCCCGTTCCTCGACCTTCTTTTCCTTCATAATTTCAGCGAAGTTATAGACAGAAACCTGTGGGTTCTTTACCTCCGGTTCCGTCTTTTTTTCCGGCTCCGGGGAAACGGAAACCTTCTCTGGCTCTTTTGGGGGAGTGGGCGGCGTTTCCTTGCCCGGTCCGGTATCCGTTACCGGCTGTTCCGGCGTTTTTGTGGTTTTATCATCTGCCATAAGCATTTACCTCCTGTTTTTTGGCATGAAAAAAGGGGCTCAACTTTTCAGTCAAGCCCCCGTGGGAAGTTCCTCCTTTCTCCGCCATGATACAAAAATACCGCCCGTAGTCTCGTTTGGGCGGTACTTTGTGTAAGATTGGCAGTCCATTATTAAGTTTTTTATTATGTTCCCTTTGTACACCGTTGCAAAGAGTTTTGAAGAGGTTAATCAGAAAATCGCTGACGGCAGTTTGAATCTGGATACGTATTCAAAAAAGATTGGTGAACTCTCTGGCCGAGAGCATTTGATCCAGTCTATTTGGAACATTTTTGAGGCCATCGAAAAAGTTGTTCAACCTGTGATGAAGGCATGGCAGAAGATGTTTTCTCCTGTCAACGCCGAACAGATTTACAGCATTGCCGAAGCAATTGATAGCTTTACTGCAAAGCTCAGCATCAGCGATGAAACTGCAGATAAAATCGAGCGGACATTCAGTGGCGTTTTCGCAGTGCTGAATGTTGGAAGAAATGTACTTTTAGCCGTTGGCAAGGTTCTGGGAGAAGTATTCAATGCTATATCTCCACTTGCTGGCGGCTTTTTAAGCATTACAGCAGCACTAGGCGATTGCTTGGTCGAGATGGCCAATGCAGTCAACAATTCTACCGTATTTAAGACCGTTCTCGATGGTATCCACTGGATTATTGGGAAAGTGTCCGAAGGAATGCAGGCCTTTGCAGGGGTATTGACCAATGTGTCGAATAACGTCTCTGTCGTGTTCGACCCGTTAAAGACCCTTGGCGAGTGGTTCACTTCCTTCATCAACTTTATTGCACCAGGGCTTTATGCATTTGGCTCTTCGGCGGACAAAATCTTTAAGGGATTTGGTGCAAGCGCAAAAGAAGCCTTTAACAGTCTTGACACTGAGGAACTTGCAAATGTCATCAACAGCGGCTTAGTTGCTGGCATTTTTGCAGGTGTCAAGGGATTTCTGAATAGTGCCAAAGAGCTGGCTTCCAGTGCAGGTGATGCTATTGGAAGCATTAAAGATGTGCTCAACTCCCTTGGTGAGGCAATTGATGCATGGAAGCAGTCCAAGAAAGCCGAAACAATGATGACGATTGCAAAGGCTGTTGCCATTATGGCGGCATCTTTGACAGTGCTATCCATAATCAAGCCGGAGCGACTAGCTGGCGGGATTGGCGCACTTACTGCAACAATTGGCGAACTTGTCGGTGCATTTTTGCTGCTCGATAAATTTGGCGGAAAAATGAAAAGCGCTAAGCTTGGTGCAATGTCAGTGGCAATGGTTGCTATGGCATCGAGTACCCTCATTCTGGCAGGAGCTGCTGCAAAACTGGCATCTATCGACAGTGAAAAGTTGGTTTCGAGCATCGTTGCTCTTGGCTCTATCATGGGTGGGCTTACTGCGGTTTCGGTCGTGCTCTCCAAAAATGGCGGTAAGTTCATGAAGGGTGCTACCGGCATGATTGCCTTTGCGACAGCTATTCGGATCATGGCGAGCGCTGTAAACGCCATGAGCGGACTGAGCTGGGACCAGATGAAGGTTGGTCTTACGGGAATCGGCGTTCTTTGCATTGAACTGGGCGCTTTTCTGGCAGTATCCAAGTTTGATAAGCTCGGCGTTTTGAAGGGGACCGGGCTTATTCTGCTGGCATCGGCTCTGAATATTCTTCAGTCTGCAGTTGCAAAGTTTGGCAGCATGAATTTGAACGAGATTCAAAATGGATTGATTGCAGTCGGCGCTGCGCTGGCTGAGTTTGCGGCATTTGGAATTGTTGCAGGATTTTCAAAGAAAATGCTTGCCAGCTCGGCTTCCGTGCTCATTCTTTCCAGTAGCATGGTCGTTCTCAGTAGAGCTATGAAATCCATTTCCGGTTTGGACGGAGAGGACATAAAAAAGAGTCTCATTGCAATTGGTGGCGCTCTTGCAGAATTTGTCCTTGCTTTGAATTTGACCAAGGGTACCCTCGGTTCAGCGGCTTCGCTGACTACCATGACCGTGGCAATCAATCTTCTGGTTCCAGCTCTGACAGGACTTGGCAATCTGAGTCTTGCACAAATCGGAACGGGACTGCTGGCAATTGCTGGTGCATTCGGTGTGGTTGGAGCTGCTGCGTTCATTCTAGCCCCGTTGACACCAGTCATTATGGCACTATCTCTTGCTATGAGTGCACTGGCTATTAGTCTTGGTGCACTTATGGCGTTGGCGTCTGTGTCTCAGTTCTTTGGAAATCTGGCGTCAAGTTTGAGCCTTTTGAATAGTCTGAACTTCCAAGTATTTCTGAATGGAATCAAGGCTGTGGCATGGCTGCTGGTTGAATTTGTAGCTGGCATTTTTAAAGGACTGGCTACGATTGCTGGGACCATTGCAACTTCTATTGCGGCTATTATTACGGCAGTTTGCGATGGTATTGCGCAGGCAACACCAAGTATTGGTAATGCGCTGGCTCAGCTTATCGTGGCTGTTTGCAACGTTATCGTGCAGTGCAGTGAGCCCATTGGGCAGGCTTTGTTCACGCTGGGTACTGTGGCGATTCAGACCATCATCGACTTGATTGCATGGGCCTGGGATGGCGGTGGCGGCGAAGGAGGCGGCATTAAGGGTGCTCTAAGCAGTTTGTGGGCGAATATTACGAGCTTTATTGGCGAGAAATTTAACCCTGCAAATTGGTTCAAGGAAGGCAGCTTGCTAGATGGGCTATTCGGAGCAGCCAACAAAGCAGCAGACGAACGTGATGCTACCGAGTATGGCAAATCTGTTGGTGATAAACTGGCAGAAGGCATGAATAACAGCCAGAAGGATGTTAGGGAAAGTAGCGTTAATCTGGCCAAAACGGTAGAGGATGCTACCAGAGAAACAGCTGGCATCAATTCCCCTAGCACCATGATGGAGGAAAACGGTTACTGGCTGGATATGGGTCTGGCACAGGGGATGGAAGGTTCTGCTGGTATGGCTGCTATTACGGCAGCGTGCGGCAATATTTCTTCCACCATCAATAGCCAGTTCAGAGACTATTGGGGTATCCATAGCCCGAGTACCGTTTCACAGGGAGACGCCAGCAATATTCTGGCAGGCATGTGCATTGGTTTTAGCCAGACAGATGGGTTGCAGAACAGTCTCTTGGCATTGAATGGCGGCATCCGTTCGACCCTTCTTAGTGGCATGGATACAACCAAGGCTGATGTTACGAATAAAGCTACCAATATTGTTGGTGCCCTGAGCGGCGTGTTTGGTGGAACGACTACAACAGCCGAGGATATTCTGAAGACGTTGGGCGGCTCTGGTTCTACGACTACAAAGCCCACTACGACGGGCCACACCAGCTCGACGAAGAAAACCGGAAAAACTCTGGCGGAGCAGATTGCCGAGAACTATTCCAAGAAGCTGAAAGCCAACAAATATTTGTTGGAAGCAGCCGATAAGGAATACTCTCTGTGGGAAGCCCGCGAGGGTGATATTGTAACCAATGAGCAAATTACCCAGAAAAGAAGCGAATATATTGGCACAAAGATCACTCGGCAAACCAGCCGTGTAAAAATTGCGCAGGAGCAATATGACGCGCTTCTCAAACGAGTGGGCAAGAATAACGACAAGACACGCGAAGCCTACAACACCCTGATGGACGAGCAGGCTACGCTGGAAAATCTGAAGAAAACCCAATACGAAGATACATATTCCGATTTGTTTGACCGGTACGATGATGAAAGTAGCGCTGCTGAAAACGAGTACAGCTTCTGGAGCAGCAAGTACGAAAAGACAGCAACTGCTGCAGAAAAGTCGAACAAACAAATCGAACTCATCAACAAGAAAATCGGGATTCAGGCTAAAGCACTGACTACGGCAGAAGAAGAATACACGAAAACCAAGGATGCGTTCGGTGAGAAGAGCCGTAAGACCCAAGAGGCATATGCGCGGTATTTGAAAGAGCAAATCGAGTATCAGCAGTTGGTGAACAGCCTTAACAATGCTGAGCTTGACAGGTTCGATAAACAAAATGAGCGCTATGCTTTGGAGATGAAGACGTATTCCAACCAGCAGAGCATTCTTCTGAAGCTGTTTGAAGATGGTGATTACGGTGTTGTGACCTCTACCATCAACATGGGTGCTGCGCTGCGAAATATGTCCTACCAGCTGAAGCGCACCACGAATGCTTACGATAAGTATAACGAGTATGTACAGGCCGGAACGCAGAATACGGATGATGGACTGGCAGCTCTCCATGAACTGCAGGACGAGCGTTATAGCTTTATTGGGTATGCGGAAGCTTTTGCTGATGCGCTTAATATGAGCGATGATGCAAAGAAGGTTACCATGCAGCTTGGCATTGCCATTGCTGATAACTGGAAGTCCATCTCGAACGGATTCAATAAAGCATGGGGCAAAGTGCAGGAGTCGTATCCGGCAATTGCGCAGAAGCTCTCAAATTTCATTGGTTTGTATATGCGCGACGGTGCCGCGGAGACCATTACCGCTTCGATGTCTGCTGTTGTAGCAGCCATGAATGGCGATTATGGTACAGCCATCAGTTCGACCATCAGTGCATTACTGAATTTCCTCGGGTCTGACTTTGGAAAGACTCTGATGGATACAGTTAAGAACGGTTTTACGACATACATGCCGAAAATTGCATCCTTCATTGGTAAACTCTTTGAGGATGGCGGTTTGCTGGCAGGTATCGGTAAGGTTGTTATGGGGCTGTTTGGAGAAGGCGGTGCATTGGCAGGCGTTGGAGAAGCCGTTATGGGTGTTCTGACAACCATTGCAGCTGCTATTGGTATAACGGTACCAGAACTCGGACTAATTATGTTGGCGATTGCTGCTATTGGTGTGGCTGGTTTTGCGCTTATCAAAAACTGGGATAAGGTAAAAGAGTGGTTTGCCAATTTTGGCGAATGGATCTCGAATCTGTTCCAGAATATTGCTGAGGGCATCGGAAACTTTGTGTCCAACTTGGTGGAAGGCATTGGTAACGTATTCAAGAAAATCTGGGAAGTCGGCAAGAACATCGGTCAGGGTCTTTGGAACGGCGTGACCAGTGTAGCTTCCGGCATCTGGAATGGTATCAAAGGCTTGGGCAGTTGGATCGTGAATGGCTTTAAGAGCATTTTCGGTATCCATTCTCCCTCGACTGTCATGGCTGAGCTGGGTGCTTACATGGGGCAAGGCTTTGCAAACGGCATCACCAGTACTGAGGATGGTGTGAATCGTTCCATGGACGATATGACCAGCTCTGCACTTGACATTGCCACGAATGCGGCCCAGATGCTCTATGATGTTGCAACCGGACAGGAGACTGCTGAACCGATTTTTACGCCGGTGCTGAATCTTTCTGACTATGCATCTCCGACTAGCTGGGCAGCTACACAGGCATATACGCCTTCTGCTGAAACAGCGGAACGTGTGTATCGCAGTAATGAACTTGCACAGAGAATTGGTGGAAATCAAAATGGAGTCCTTACGAAGTCTCAGTCGGACAATAGCGATGTGGTAAACGCAATTAGCCAGCTGGGCAATCGCGTGGACCGAATGGCAGAATCGATCAGTAAAATGAAACTTGTGCTTGACAGCGGAAAGACTGTTGGCGAGTTGGCACCAAAAATCGATTCTAACATGGGCGGAAGAAACATTCTGGCAGAAAGAGGGGTGATTTGATTGGAACGCGAGTATTCTGTGAATTTTGGACAGTACAACACGTGGTCTGATTGGCACCTCACGCCTGCAGAACGCCCCATCGTTGTGCCTCCGACCGAAAAAACGCATAATATCGACTTGCCGGGTGGCAGTGGCGTAATTGATGCAGCACAAGCATTGACGGGCTACCCGGTATTTAACATGCGAGAAGGAAGCTGGGATTTTTATGTAGAAAATGACATCGAACCCTTTATGACGATCTACAGCAAGGTGATGGCCGCACTTCAGGGCAAACGACTTCGTGTTAGTTTGGAAGAAGATGCGGCCTATTTTTATGAAGGCCGATGCTGGGTGGACAATCCCAAACAAAGCAACGGTCACACCATGCTCACCATAAACTACAGCTTCAACCCGTATAAGCACAAGTTTGCAGACATTGGGAAAGTTGTGAAAACTGCCGTTAATGGCAGCGCTACTATTTTCTCTGGTTCGGTCAGCAATTATACGGGCGAGCCGATTTGTCCGAAATTGGGCATCGAATTGTCTTCTGGGAATACTATGTCCATCGAGTTCACAACATCTAGCAGACGGTATACAACATCGCTTGCAAAAGGCACGTGGGTTGACCCCATTATCATGTTGATACCAGGGGAAACGACGTCTATTGTTGCGAAAGGCTATGGGACAGTGAGCTTACAGGCGATTGGAGGATGGTTATAGTATGTTTAGCGTATATGCTGACAACAAACTGTTCTATTCGCCACGACTGTTGGATGAGAGATATGCCATTACAGAACCTCAGGCAACGCTTGAACTGAATAAAGCAGGCAGCTTTACGTTTAATTTGCCATTCACCAATCCGATGTACTCCAGTTTGAAAAAACTGAAGACGATCATTACGATTCGAGAAGATGACGAGGTGCTCTGGAAAGGTCGTGTATTAAACGACGCGAAAGACTTTTACAACACCAAGGCAGTTACTTGTGAAGGTGAACTGGCTTTTCTGAACGATATTCAATATGAACCACATGATTATTCCAAAAAAGGAATCAAAATGGGGGAGTATTTCAAGAAGCTTATTGAGCACTATGCTTCTGAATGTTCGGAAGAGCGAATGATCAAACTCGGCAATGTACGAGGAGCCTTTACAGATGTGCTTATCTATCCCAAAACAACGGACTACACGAACGTTTGGAATCTTATTTCCGGCAATCTTATTGGTGCATCGACCGGTAAAGTTGGTAAGGACGAGGTAGACCTGAGTGATTACGATAGATATTTGTACATCCGAAGGGAAAAAGGTGTATCTTACATTGATTTTGTGGACGACATTGGAAAAGCATCTAGCCAGATTATCGAATTTGGCAAAAATCTTCTGGATTTGAGTGAGTATGTGGATGCTTCCAATGTTTACACACAGATCATTCCGCTTGGCAAGGCTGACAGCAAAGGAAACCGTGTTGATATCAAACTTGTAAATGGCGGAAAAAACTATTTGCAGTCTGATAGTGCCATTGCACTCTTTGGCAAAATCCAAAAATCAGTTATCTGGGAAGATGTAACCAATCGAAACACTTTGAAAGCAAACGGGCAACGAATGCTGAATAAGGCTGTTGAGATGGCAATTAAAATTACGATTCGCGCATTTGACCTGCATCGAATCAATGTCAATACTGACAAAATTGATTTTGGTGACAAAGTTCATGTTGTAAGTCTGCCGCATGAAATCAGTTCGGACTTTCTTTGTTCCAAGATTGTATTCACACTCGATAATCTTGAAAATACAGAGTATACGTTCGGATTGGATTTTGAAACCATGTCCGGTAGCTTTGCATCCTACAAGCGTACCTACCAGTATAAAATGGAAAGCGCACTGGAGATCGGTAATCAGAATACGCAGGGCCTTCTCGATGCGATGACCCGTATGGACTCTTTGCAAACACAAGTAGATAGCAGCATCTGCTCATGGTTTTATCCCGGTGTTCCTACAGCAGAAAACTATCCAGCTGTTGAGTGGACAACACCTGAAGCGAAACATGCTCACATCGGTGACCTGTACTATGACAAGTCAACGGGTATTGGATACCGCTGGACAGAGAACAGTGGGGGTTACTATTGGGATGTTATCGAAGACAAGCAAGTTCAGCAGGCTTTGCAGAATGCCTTACGGGCACAGTCTACTGCGGATGGAAAAGTACGTTGCTTCAGCGCCCAGCCGTACCCTCCATATGAGGTTGGTGACCTTTGGGTACAAGGTGGTAGTGGTGATATTTTGTGCTGTCAGCATGACCGTGAAAGCGGCAGTTATGTGGCAAGTGATTGGGTGAGAGCATCGAAGTACACCGACGACACCAAAGCTATTGAAGCCGGAAAAACAGCAACAGATTACATCAAAGATGGCGCAGGTGGAGTTCAGGTTGGTCCCAATGGAAGCAGCAATGTAACCATGACTGATGAGGGGCTGGTTTTTAATGGCATCCGTAATCTGGTTCCTCTTTGGGAAAATGCTGATCCAACCTCTGGTATAGCTGCAGGAACCGTTATCTGTTCAGACGGCCGCCTGGCATCCTATGCAGCAATCGCGATTGGCTGCCAGGAGTATTATACAAGCCCGTTTGATAGTGCTTCGACAGATGGCGGTCTGATTCAGTACACGATCGTAATGCTGAACGGAAAAGAAGCACGGTGTTCTTATATATGGGACTATTCTCGTGCACGCAAGGTGACTGCAAACAAAAAAGGAATCACTTTTGGTCCGGGTGGTTATTATCAAACTAAAAAACTACCAGGACTTCCGTTATATCCGGGCTCAAATAATGAATACGGCGCTAAGTTCAATAGTCACAATCAGTGCTGCGTGCCTGTCGTTATTTACGGATTTCTTTGAGGAGGTGGTGCTATGTATGTTACTACGTATAAAGCGGATGGGACGATTACCAGTATTGGAAAGGTGAACGATTCTTTCCCTGTAGACCGCGAGCACCCGCCTGATGGCTTGCTGTACACGGATGAGATACCGGATGGCCGGGGCATCATCCTGCAGTATAGAATTCAAAATGGAGAATTTGTTTATTCTCCGCAACCGATCACAACCGAAGATAAGACCGAAGAAGAGGAGGTAACTTATCAATGACTGAATTGAATCTGATCCTTTCTAAGAATGGTCAGGCACAGCTGGCAGATGGCAGCAGCACCCTGAACATGGGCTATGAGGGCAACAAGAGCGTTTATGCTCTGCGTATCTCGCCCCGCGATGAATGGGCGAACCTGACCATCAGCGCCTACTGGCACACCCCGAACAAGGAAATCACGCCTCCGGCAACCCTGTTCGCAAACAACGTGGCAAACGTCCCGGCTATCGTGACCGCAATTTCTGGCGAGGGCAAGGTAACCTTCCAGGGCATTCGCGATGGCGTAATCGTCACCAGCGCAGACGTGCCCTACACCGTTGGCGAGAACAGCGGTACCGAAATGGCAGACCTTCCTGATGAGGGCAGCACTACCTGGGAGCAGCTGATTGCTGCAACGCAGGCAAGCGCAGATGCAGCACGCAAGGCTCAGGCAGCAACTGAAAAGGCGGCTACTGGTCTGGAAGCTGTTCTGACCGCTTCTGCTGCAGCACACAACGGCATCTTCCGTGGTAAGAACCTGGGTTCTGCTCCCACGGAGGCACAGCTGGCAGCCATCAAGGCGGGTACCTTTGACGACCTCTACGTGGGTGACTACTGGTCCAACGGCGGCGTGAATTATCGTATCGCCGCTTTTGACTATTACCTGAAGTCCGGTGACACCAGTTTCGATTGTCACCATGTGGTCATCGTACCGGACACCCAGCTGTACACCCACAACATGAACGCAACCAATACGACCGAGGGCGGTTACATCAACAGCCTGATGCGCCTTGAAGGTCTGGCACAGGCCAAGGAGAAGGCGGTTGCAGTGTTTGGTGCAGACCATGTGCTGACCCATCGTGTCTTCTTGACCAATGCTGTGACTAACGGTAAGCCTTCTGGCGGCGCATGGTTCGATAGCGATGTGGAGCTGATGAACGAGAACATGGTCTACGGCAGCCATATCTTCGCTCCTGCCAGCGACGGCAGCACGATTCCCACGAACTATACTGTGGAGAAGAGCCAGCTGCCCCTGTTCCAGCTTGCACCGCATCTGATCTCGAACCGCCAGTGGTTCTGGCTGCGAGATGTAGTTTCGTCTGCGTTCTTCGCGTCTGTGAGCTACGGCGGTAATGCGTACTACGACATCGCTTCGATTGAGGGTGGCGTTCGTCCCGCTTTCCCCATCGGTTGATCAACCATCAGGCGGCCTTGTGCCGCCGTTATTTTTTGTTTGAAAGAAGGATTTTTGCGTGTCTAATATTCCTAAAAGTAGGAGAAAAGCGACCTCATTGGATGCTTTGGCACTGGCCCAGAATATTCGCTCTGAAATTACAACGGAGTTGATGCTGACTTTTGGGTACAGCGAAAAACGGCTGGAACAGCACATCCGTAAAGTCACAGATTATATTCAGGACGATGCGCTGCGGGAACGAGCTGCAGCTCAACTTCGGGAGACTAATCAGGACTTTAGTATGTGGTTTATTGAGAAAGAGCGGGACGAGGTTCTGAGGCTTTCTCGTGGAATATCGGCACACCTTCGGGCAGCTAACACGATCAGTCCTGTCAATATGAGTGAGTTTGAGGAGCGCAGACTGCAACTGGACAAAGCGCTGGAATGTTGCAATGTGCTCCAGGACGAACTGAACTATATTGCAAAAGTTCTGCCTGCTGACAAAAACAAATACACGCGCATTGTATTGAAGCTTGAGAAAGACTTCAACCTCATTAAAAAATTGCGGCAATCTGATAACGGGCGTTTCCTACCGCACATTCAGACAGCCGCAAAGTCCGAATAACAACAATTGGGTAGCCTTTGAAAAGTTTCGTCTACGTACTTCGCGAATGTGAACAACAACGGTAATGCGAACTACAACAACGCTTCGAATGAGAATGGCGTTCGTCCCGATTTCACATCCGTGCATTATGGACAGGATTCCCTACACGGCAATGGGAAAGGAAAGGCTATCCGTTCGGGAGATAACCCGATGAATGATAACTGTGACGGTTCCGGTTACGACCGATGAACTTACAGCACAGTTTATGAGGCAAAATGAATCCTTATTACGACACAAACGTTCTCTATGATGCGGGAGACCGCGCAATGAATGGCTCCCAGTTTAAGTATGCTTCGAAACTTTATAAGTTGAATCAGCTTCTCATCACAGCAAAATTACAGAAGGCACTTCAAAATGGAACTTACCATCCGAAAGGGAGTATGAAGTTCCGATATCGTGAGCGAGGAAAGGAACGCCTCATTTCCAGCATCGTGACCCCTGACAAGGCGGTGAATCATGTAATTTGTGACGAGGTGCTGACTCCATATCTACAAAAGTTTCTACAGTACGACAATTCGGCATCTCAGAAGGGGAAAGGCGTAGCATTTCATCGAAGGCGTTTTGAAAATGACCTGCGTAACTACTACCGCGAAGAAGGTACGAATGAAGGGTATGTGCTTTTTATCGACTTCAGCGGGTATTATGCGAACATTCAGCATGAACCGTGTAAGGCGGTGCTTCATGAGCTACTCGAAAAGAGCGGTCTAAGTGATGAACTTCGGCTTATCACCGAGGACTTGATGGATGAGATTTTCAAGACGTTCGAGATGGATGTCAGCCGATTCTCGGACGAGGACATTGAAGCCATGATGAATGGCAAGGTTGACCCTTTTATGAACATGGGCGTGCCGAAAGAGCTTTTGACCGGTGAAAAGATGCTGGCAAAGGGAGCCGATATTGGCAACCAGCTGGCGCAAAACATTGGTATCACATTTCCTTACCGAATCGATAACTACTGTAAAATTGTCTGCGGCATGAAGCATCAAGGCCGCTATTCTGACGATATGCATATCATCCATCGGAGCAAAGAAGTGCTTCTGAAGGTTTTAGAGGGTGTCAAGACAATCGCGGCAGAGTACGGGCTGATTCTCAATGAGAAAAAGACGCACATCTGCAAGCTTTCTGGCGAGTATCGTTACCTTCAGATGAAGTATACGTTGCTTCAAAATGGAGTGGTTGTACGAAGAATTCACCCAAAAGCAATCACAAGAGAACGCCGTAAATTAAAGGCTTATAAGCGCCTGCTGGACAAAGGAATCGTAACCATAGAAGAAATTGATGGTTATTTTCGCTCCTGGCTCAGCGGGAACTACAAGTATATGAGCCGCGACCAAATCTATAAGATGAACAGTCTGTACGTGAAGCTGTTCGGAAGGAGTGTAACATGGAAGAAAGGGCATGGAAGGTTACGTTGGCTGATGGCACATCCCTCGGCAGCCTGAAGCTGAACGGTAACAACTTCATCAGTACCACCGAAGTCACCAAAGAGATGTTCGAGGACAATCTGACAGAAGTGACCATCGAGGGCGGTGACACCATCGAGAAGCATGAGAACATGGAACTGGTGCAGATCAGCAAGATGGGCGAAGAGTGGTGGTTCATCCTGCGGGATATTCCGGCAGAGGAACTGGAGCAGATGGCTCTGAAGGCACAGCTGGATTATCTGAGCATGATGGTTGACCCCGAGCTGTAAGGAGGAGTTCAAAATGGCAAATCACAGTAAGAAGTTCAATGATGTGCGTTCCTACTACAAGTACCACATGTGGAAGAAGCGGCAGGTCGTGAATGCCGTGAAACAGGGCTGGATCACGGAGTACGAGTACGAGGAGATCACCGGCGAAAGCTATCCCGTACAGAAAGAGGAAGAAGTGGCCGTGGCAGCCGCGCCGGTTACTGAGACTCCTCAGGTTCCTGTTACGGCGGAGACCGAGAGCAACGCTAAGGGTGCAAGTGAGGAAGCAGATGTGACCTCCGAGGAATAAGGAGGGTATATGAGCATCGAAGCATATTCTCTTCTGAAGAACGGCAACCTGAAGCTCTCGGAACACTTCAAAGTTCGGGAGTTTTATTGTCGAGACGGCTCTGACCCGATTTTCGTGGATACAGAGCTTGTGGAGATTCTGGAGAAGATTCGTACCCACTTCAACAAGCCTGTGTCCATCACGAGTGCATTCCGCACGGCAAGCTGGAACGCTAAACAGAAGAATGCCGCCAAGTACAGCCAGCACCTCTATGGCAAGGCGGCGGATATTCAGGTGCAGGGTATCAGCGTGGAGCAGGTCTATGCCTATGCAGACAAGTTGCTTGCGGGCAGGGGAGGCGTTGGCATCTATCCTCCCGGCCTTGGCAGAGCGAACGGCTGGGTGCACGTGGACGTGCGCAAAGAAAAGAGCCGGTGGAGGGGGTGATGCCAATGCAGAGTATTCTTTCCTTCATCAGCGCTCACTGGATGGAATGGGCAATCGGATTACTTAGTTTTGGCTGGGGCTACCTCATCAAAAAGATGACCGAGTACAAGAACATCAAGGACGGTTTGCTCGCCATCATGCACGATCGGCTGTATCAGATGTCTACCTTCTTTCTCAAAGAGGGGTACATTAACACGTCGGCTCTGAAAAATCTGGAATACCTTTATAATAGTTATCATGCTCTTGGCGGAAACGGCACTGGTACAGAACTGTACACCCGCGCCAAGGGGCTGCCAATCAAGGAGGACTAACATATGAATGCGCATATTGTAACGAACCGCAGCATCTCGGCTGGTACCATCGCACGAACTGCTGTTCTGCTGCTGGCCCTGACCAACCAGGTGCTTTCTGCTCTGGGTAAGCCGGTTCTTCCCATCGAAAGTGCTCAGCTGGAGCAGTTGGTAAGTGTCGGTATCACGACCGTGGCTTCTCTCGTGGCCTGGTGGAAGAACAACTCGTTCACGCAGGAGGCTCTGGCCGCTGATGTGGAATACGAGCGCCAGCGGAAGCTGAACGGGAAATAATTGATATTTGAGGCGAGGAAGAGAAAAGGGCAAACAATATCCTGACTGAATGTTTTTCTCCGACCACCTGAAATAATTTCATCTGACACTCATCGTTGACCCGATAGGTCTGTTTTAGATTGGAGTGGCCGGTAAGATGAAGAAAGACCCTGTGATATTTATGCTGGCCCTCTAGGGCTGCCATGAAAATTACAGGGTCTTTTATTTTTGCCCTAGAAAATGTTGCAATTTGAGCGTAGAAGTCGTATACTGGCAGCATAATGAATCATTTGCACGCACACCGATAAATACAGAGATTTTTGACTGAATTTATTGCCTACCTATTATATATCAGTTCCTGCGGGATGCCATTTTGCTCACCATGAACGAGCCGGAGTACATCAACGCTGTGACCAAGCGCCTGTACCCGGAAATCGCCAAGAAAAACGGCACCACCGCCAGCCGTGTGGAGCGCGCAATCCGCCACGCCATCGAGGTGGCGTGGGACAGGGGAGACGTGGATACCCTCAATAGCTACTTTGGCTATACCATCCACAACCTGCGCGGAAAACCCACCAACAGCGAGTTCATTGCGATGATCGCCGATAAGATGCGGCTGGATAAGCGGCAGAGAGTGGGGTAAACAAGCAGGAAAAACAGAAACGGGGATACTATTATAGAAAGCGCGGGATGCTCCAAAGGCTTCATCTGAAAAGGTGGAGCCTTTTCTCTTTGCATTTTCCCTCCCATCTGGTACAATGATGCAGAAGGGAAGTGACGAAATGCCGGAAGTGGATGTGATCCGTGCGCAGCTGTTTGCGCTGCAAGATAAGGAATATCGGGTCTTTTACAGCCGTCTGATGCCCACCCTGCCACCGGAAACGGTGATTGGGGTGCGGGTGCCGCTGCTGCGTAAGCTGGCAAAACAGCTGGCAAATACCCCGGAAGCGGAGACATTTCTGCAAAAACTTCCGCATTTTTATTATGAAGAAAACGCCCTCCACGCCTTTCTGCTGGAGGCTGTCCGGGACTACGGCGCGGCGCTGGAAGCTACCGAGCATTTTTTGCCCTATGTGGATAACTGGGCAGTCTGCGATTGCTTCAGCCCCAAGGTGTTTGCGCAGCATAAGCCGGAGCTGCTGCCTGCTATCCGGCGCTGGCTGGGCTCTGACCAAGTGTATACCGTGCGCTACGGGATCGGGATGCTGATGCGGTATTATCTGGACGATGACTTCCGGTCGGAATACCTGGCTTGGGTTGCGGCGGTGCACAGCGAGGAATACTATGTCAATATGATGCGGGCGTGGTATTTTGCCACTGCACTGGAAAAGCAGCCGGCAGCGGCACTGCCGTGGCTGACCGAAAAGCGGCTGGACGTGTGGACGCACAACAAGACCATTCAGAAAGCGGTGGAAAGCTACCGCATCCCCCCGGAACAAAAGCAGGCTTTGCGGGCGCTGCGCATCCGTTCACAAAAGCTTTGCGAAGAACGGCGCGTTTGACTGTTTACATTGTGGGAATTTTATTGTAAAATATAGTATAGTAAAAATGCCGGGCTATCCGGCGAAAGATAAAACAGGTGGTGTTTGGATTATGGCATTGAAATATAAGCGTATCCTTTTAAAGATCAGCGGCGAGGCGCTGGGCGGCGAAAAGGGCAGGGGCTTTGACGAGCCCACCATGGACGCCATTTGCGGCGGCGTGAAAAAGGCGCACGAGCTTGGCGTGCAGATCGGCATCGTGGTAGGCGGCGGCAACTTCTGGCGCGGCCGCTCCAGCGGTAAGATGGAGCGCACGCTGGCCGATAAGATCGGTATGCTGGCTACGGTGATGAACGCACTGGCTGTTTCCGATAAGCTGGAACAGCTGGGTGTGCCCACCGAGGTGTTCACCTCGATCACCATGCCGCAGGTGGCTCCTGCCTTTACCCGCAAGGATGCCTTGCGCGCTATGGACGAGGGCAAGATCGCTGTGTTCGGCGGCGGCACCGGCAACCCCTTCTTCTCTACCGATACGGCTACCGCCTTGCGCGCCGTGGAGGTGAGCGCCGACGTGATGTTCAAGGCAACCATGGTGGACGGCGTTTACGATAAGGACCCCCACAAGTACCCGGACGCCAAAAAGTACGATACCCTTACCTTTACCAAGGTGCTGGAAGATCAGCTGGCTGTTATGGACGGTACCGCAGCTACCCTGTGCCGCGACAACAAGCTGCCCATTCTGGTGTTTGATCTGGCCGACCCGGACAACATCGCACGGGCTGTGCAGGGCGAGAACGTGGGCACGCTGGTCTATGAGGGCTGAGCATAGCACCCCGGTGCAACTGCATACGATTGGATAGAGCAGCAGCGGCGCAGTACGCTGCCTGCATGGATCAATAGAATAAAGAAACAGGAGAACAACGACAATGAGCAGCAACACCAAGGTTTTCGAAGATAAGATGAAGAGCTCTGTGGAGCACCTGAGCCGAGAGCTGGCCGCTGTGCGCGCAGGCCGCGCAAACCCCGCCGTGCTGGATAAGGTGGTCGTGGATTACTACGGTGCTCCCACCCCCATCCAGCAGTTGGCAGCTGTGGCAGTCTCTGAGGCACGTACCCTCACCATCACCCCTTGGGATCGCACTCTGCTGCGTCCCATCAGCAAGGCAATCATGGCCAGCGATGTGGGCATTACCCCCATTGATGACGGCGTTACCATCCGCCTGAACTTCCCCGCACCCAACGAGGAGCGCCGCAAGCAGCTGGCAAAGGAAGTCTCCAAGCTGGGCGAGGACGCCAAGGTTGCCGTGCGTAACGTGCGCCGCGATGCTATGGATAAGGCCAAGGCTATGAAGAAGGCCGGCGAACTGACCGAGGATACCCAGAAGACCATGGAAGAGGATGTCCAGAAGCTGACCGATAAGTATATCAAGAACATTGATGCTGCCGTGGAAGAAAAGCAGAAGGAGATCATGGCCGTCTGATCCGCAGCACACAATAACGATTGGGAGGTGCCGTGCGCTGGTGAAAGGTGCGCGGCACTTTTTGCAGGGCAGCCCTGCTGCCGGGAGGTATAAATGGCACACCCCAAAGAATTTGCCGAGGGGCTTTCCATCGGCATCATCATGGACGGCAATGGCCGCTGGGCGAAAAACCGCGGTCTGCCCCGCACCGCAGGACATAAGAAGGGAGCGGCGGTGTTCAAGGATATTGCCAACTATTGCGATGAACTTGGCGTAGCATCGGTGTATTTCTACGCGTTCTCCACCGAGAACTGGAAGCGCCCGCTGGAAGAGGTGGGTGCCATCATGAAGCTGTTCGCCCAGTACCTCATCGAGGGTTTTGACTACAAAAACCGCAATATCCGCATCAAGTTCTTAGGTGACCGCACCGCGCTGGATCCCAAGCTGCAAAAGATGATGAATGAACTGGAAGGGGACTCTGCCTGCAAGACCGGCATGACTTTGAACATCGCCATCAACTACGGTGGCCGCCCGGAGATCGTGCGGGCGGCGCAGCAGTTGGCTGCAAAGGCCGCAGCAGGCGAGATCCGCCCCGAGGACATCAACGAGCAGATGATGAGCGATGCCATGTACACCGCCGGACAGAAGGACCCGGACTTTATCCTGCGTCCCAGCGGTGAAAAGCGGCTGTCCAACTTCATGCTCTGGCAGGCCGCCTATTCGGAACTGGTGGAGATGGATGTGCTCTGGCCGGACTTTACCCGCGCCGATCTGGACACCGCCATTGAGGAGTTCAACCACCGCAGCCGCCGGTTCGGCGGCATCTGAGCGGTTCAGTAACCGTATTGCAAACCCTGCACCTAGGGTGCAGACCCGGTACTTCCTCGGGTCGGAATGCGTTGCCCTGCAAGGGACTGCTGCCGGAAGAACAAAGGAGATCAAACCTATGAAAACACGCATTATTACTGCGATCGTGGGCATTCTTGTGCTCATTGGCGTGATGTTTACCTTCAACACCATGGTGTTCAATCTGGTGATCGCAGCCATCACCCTGATCGCCATCCACGAGATTTACAGCGCCCTCGGCTTTGAAAAAAAGGACTGGCTCATGTACGCAGTGCTGGTACCCTAC
The DNA here is from genome assembly GCF_040096515.1 of Faecalibacterium tardum. Classification (NCBI taxonomy): domain Bacteria; kingdom Bacillati; phylum Bacillota; class Clostridia; order Eubacteriales; family Oscillospiraceae; genus Faecalibacterium; species Faecalibacterium tardum. The sequence continues at coordinate 178,425 of NZ_JBBMEO010000003.1, forward strand.
ACATTGCTGGTCATGCTTTCCAGTTACAGCGCCATGCGCAAGCTGGTCATGCCCATGTCTTTTGTACTGGTCACCTTTTTTGCCATCTATCTGGTGGTGCGCAACGGCACCATCAGCTACCAGAAGGCCAGCGGTCTTTTGGTGTTTTCGGGCATCGTGATCTTCTGCTTCTACTCTTTTATCCTGCTCAAGGAGCGTCTGCCGGTGGAAAAATTTGGCTATGATGCGGTTTTCTTCATTCTGCTCATCCTCTGCTTTGCATGGGGCGGCGATACCTGTGCCTATTTTGCAGGCCGCGCCTTTGGCAAGCATAAGCTGTGCCCGGTGGTCAGCCCCAAAAAGACGGTGGAGGGCGCCATCGGCGGTGTGCTGGGCACCATGGTGTTCGGCGTGGTCGCTACCCTCATCTACTCTATTGCGGCAAACCGCATGGAAGCCTTTACCCGCTCTAATATCGGCGTTTCCATGTATGTTATCATCGCGCTGCTGGGCTGCATCGCCGCAGTGCTGGGCATCTACGGCGATCTGTTTGCCAGCGTGGTCAAGCGCCAGTGCGGCATCAAGGACTACGGCACCATCTTCCCGGGTCACGGCGGCATTCTGGATCGCTTCGACAGCGTGATGTTCATTGCGCCTTTCGTGACCATGGTCATTACCGCCGTGTTCTACGCCTGATACAGGGGAGGAAGCTGTTATGTCTAAAAAAATTACGCTGCTGGGCTCTACCGGTTCCATCGGTACCCAGAGTCTGGATGTCATCCGCGCCCAAGGGTACGAGGTCTATGGCCTTTCTGCCCATAGCCATGTGGAAAAGATCTTGCAGCAGATCGAGGAGTTCCACCCCAAATATGTCTGCATGACCGACCCGGATGCCGCCGCAAAGCTGGACGCTGCGCTGGCAGGCCGGGCAAACGCGCCCAAGCTGCTTACCGGCCCGGAGGGGCTGAAGGAGCTGGCAGCGCTGGACGGCCCGGATGTGGTGCTGAACAGCGTGGTGGGCATTGCCGGCCTTGGTGCCAGCCTGTGCGCCATCGAAAGCGGCCACGACTTGGCGTTGGCCAACAAGGAGAGCCTTGTCACCGGCGGTCATCTGGTCACGCAGGCTGTGGAAAAGCACGGGGTACAGCTGCTTCCTGTGGACAGCGAGCACTCCGCCATCTTCCAGTGCCTGCAGGATAAGGAAAGCGCCCCCAGCCTGACCAAAATTCTGCTCACGGCCTCCGGCGGCCCCTTCTTCGGCATGACCACCGAGCAGCTGCGCGGCAAGACCCGGGCAGATGCCCTCAAGCACCCCAACTGGAATATGGGCGCGAAGATCACCATCGATTCTGCCACCCTGATGAACAAGGGTCTGGAACTCATCGAGGCTGTATGGCTCTTCGGTCTGCCGCCGGAAAAAATTCAGATCGTGGTGCAGCGCCAGAGCATCGTCCACTCTGCGGTGCAGTTCAGCGATAATTCGATCATCGCGCAGCTGGGTGTGCCGGATATGCGCATCCCCATCCAGTACGCCCTGACCTACCCCAAGCGTGTGCCGGGTGTAGTGCCGGAACTGGACTTTACCACCCTGAAGCTGCTCACCTTCGACGTGGCCGATGAAAAGACCTTCCGCTGCCTTGCCGCCTGCAAAAAGGCCATTCGCAAGGGCGGTCTTGGCCCCTGCGCCGCCAACGGTGCCAACGAGGAAGCCGTTAAGCTGTTCCTTGAGGACAAGATCGGCTTTTTGGATATCGGCCGCTTGGTGGAGGCTGTTGTGGATAGCGACAGCTTTGGCGGCGACTATACGCTGGCAGACGTGTACGAGTGCGACCGCATGGCGCGCGCATTCGTGCGGGCACACCTGTAACGCTTTATCAGCAATATACGCCCAGACGCTGTTTTTGTAACGGCTCCGGGGCGATATGGGAGAACGAATGTCATTTATTATCACCATCCTTGCTGCGCTGCTCGTGTTCAGCGCGGTGATCGCCATCCATGAATTCGGGCATTTTGCAGTGGCAAAGCTCTGCGGCATTCAGGTCAATGAGTTTTCCATCGGCATGGGGCCGGTGCTCTGGAAAAAGAATCATAAAGGCACCCAGTACAGTCTGCGTGCCCTGCCTGTGGGTGGCTTTGTAGCGCTGGAAGGGGAGGAAAGCCCCGAAAGCCAGCAGGCAGAAACTGCTCATACTGTGCAGGAGCAGCCCGCCCCGGAGACGGAAGCGTCTGTGCAGCCCACCGGCATCCCTCTGAACGAGGCACCGGTATGGCAGCGGGCACTGGTCATGGTAGCCGGTGCTGTCATGAATTTCGTGCTGGGCTTTGTGGTGCTGGTGTTTTTGATCGCCGCCCAGAATGAGCCTATCACCAGCAAGACCATCTACGCCATTCAGGACGGTGCTCTTTGTGGGCAGACCGGCCTGCAGGCGGGGGACAAGGTTCTGGCGGTGAACGGCCGCCGCTGCTTTGTGGCTAATGATATCCTGTATGAGCTGGTGCGCACCCGGTCTTACAGCGCAGATTTTACCGTCCTGCGGGACGGCCAAAAGGTGCAGCTGCCGGGGGTGCAGTTCGACACATGGCAGGACGAGAAGGGCGAGACCCACATGAGCATCGGCTTTTCCGTCTATGGGCTGGAAAAGACCCCCGGCAATGTGCTGCGGGAGGCGGGCAACAGCGTGCTGTATTACGGCCGCATCGTGTTCACCTCTCTTATTGACCTGCTGCGCGGGCGGGAGAGCATCAACAACCTTTCCGGCCCGGTGGGCATCGTGTCGGCCATCGGGCAGGCCGCCAGCTACGGCTGGCAGGACTTGCTGGAACTGCTGGCGCTGATTACCGTCAACCTTGGTATCCTAAACCTACTGCCTTTCCCGGCGCTGGATGGCGGCAAGGTGGTATTTTTGGTCATTGAAGGCGTCACCGGCCATGCTGTGCCGGAAAAGCTGCAAAGCGTGCTCACCCTTGCAACCTTCGGGCTGCTGTTCGGGCTGATGCTCTTTGCAACCTACAACGATATTCTCCGGCTTATTACCGGGACAGTATAAGAAAGGGGAACCCTTATGCGGCAGAAAAAACGTGAAGTGAAGATCGGCAATGTGACCATTGGCGGCAGCAACCCTATTGCGGTGCAGACCATGCTCAATGTGCCGGTGGAGGACATTGAGGGCAATGTGGCACAGGCCAAGCGGTGCGAAGCCGCTGGCTGTCAGATTTTGCGGGTGACCTGCCCCAGCCCGGCAGATGCAAAGTGCATCGAGGCCGTCAAAAACGCGGTGAATATCCCCATCGTGGCGGATATCCACTTTGACTATAAGGCTGCGCTGGCCTGCGCGGATGTGGGCGTGGATAAGATCCGCATCAACCCGGGCAACATCGGCGATGACGACCGGGTAAAGGCGGTGGTGGATGCCTGCCAGCAGAAGAACATCCCCATCCGCATCGGCGTCAACGGCGGCAGTCTGGAAAAGCACATTCTGGCGCGTTACGGCGCACCCACCCCGGAAGCCATGGTGGAAAGCGCTTTGTACCATGTGCGCCTGCTGGAAAAGTTCGATTTCAATAACATCGTCATCTCCATCAAAAACTCCAACGTACCCCGTATGATGGAAGCCTACCGTCAGCTCAGCGCCGTCACCGACTACCCGCTCCATGTGGGCGTCACCGAGGCCGGTACCTATCAGATGGGCCTGCTGAAAAGCGGCATGGGTATCGGCGGGATGCTGCTGGAGGGCATCGGCGACACCATCCGCGTGTCGCTGGCTGCCGACCCGGAAAAAGAGGTGGAAGCAGGCTTCAACATCCTGCGCGCCGTGGGCTTCCCCGTCACCGGGCCGGAGGTCATCACCTGTCCTACCTGCGGACGCACCCAGTACCCCTGCACCGAGATCGCCAACGAGGTGGAAAAGCGGCTGCAGGGCTACAAAAAGTCCATCAAGGTGGCCGTGATGGGCTGCGTTGTCAACGGCCCCGGCGAAGCCCGCGAAGCCGATATCGGCATTGCAGGCGGCAAGGGCGAGGCCGTGCTGTTCATCCACGGCCAGCCCATCAAAAAGCTTACCGGCGATAACATTCTGGAACAGTTCATGGATGAAATCTATAAACTGTAAGATGGGAGCTGTTTTATGGCACTGCAAAACAAACTGGGGCTGACCGATGAGGTCGCCCTTGCCCGCGCAGAGGAAAAGCTGAGCAAGCAGAAGGCGCTGGCGCTGTATGATACTGGTCTGCTGGATACTTTTCCGGTAGGTACCTTTGCAGGGCTTGCAAAGATCCATGCGTATCTGTTCGGGGAAATCTACGATTTTGCCGGGCAGCTGCGCACAGTGAACATCGCCAAGGGCAATTTCCGCTTTGCGCCGGTCATTTACCTGCATGCGGCGCTGGAGGGCATCGATGCCATGCCGCAGTCAACTTTTGACCAGATCATTGAAAAGTATGTGGAGATGAACGTTGCGCACCCCTTCCGGGAGGGCAATGGCCGCAGCACCCGTATCTGGCTGGACTGCATCCTGAAAAAAGAGCTGCATCAAGTGGTGGACTGGAGCCGCGTGGACAAGGAGGATTATCTTCTTGCCATGGAGCGCAGCCCCATCAGGGACTTAGAAATCAAGACCCTGCTGCGTGCGGCACTGACGGATCAGATCAATGACCGCGAAGTGTATATGAAGGGCATTGATGCAAGCTACCATTATGAGGGCTATCAGGTCTTTAAAACAGAGACCCTTGCACCGGATTGACAAGAAACTTTTCCCTACTGCCACACCTGCAAAAACGGGTGCGGCAGTTTGTGTTGTAAAGAACCCACCAAAAAGGAGTACCATTTGTGAAACCACTTGTTTCCCAGCTGTGGCCGCAGTTTATGGCGGACCCGGATTTTGCGGCCTGTTTCGGGCAGGTGATCGTGGAGCACGCCCGGATGCTGCGGCAGGACCGGCAGGTCGAGTTTACCCTGCGCAGCGCCGCCCCGCTGGATCAGAACCTCTGCGCCCGGCTGCTGGCTTCCCTGCAGCCGGACTATGAAGGCTTTGAACTGAAGATCAAAAACCTGTTCGGCTATACCATGCTGGACGAGCACGCTTTGCGCACCCTGCTGGAGGACATGAAGCGGGACGGTGTGCCCATCAACGGCTTTCTGGACAGGAGCAGCATTACCATCACCGGGCAGAACATCACGGTGGGGGTGTGCCACGGTACAAAGTTTTTGCAGGAGATGGGCTTTGAGGAACTGCTTGCCAAGCGCATTGCCGAGCACACCGGCGTTACCCCAAAGGTGACGCTGCAAAGCGCGGTGACTGCGGCCGAGCAGCAGCAGATGGAAGAAAAGCTGGAGCGCAAGATCGCACCGCCGGTGGTCAAGTTTGAGAAAAAGAACACCGCACCGTCTATCAAGGTGGAGGGACTCAACCTTACCGACAAGCCGGTCACCATCTTCCACGGCAAAATGTTCACCCCCAAAAACCTTACTCCCCTCAAGGACTTGGGCGGCGAGGGCGGCAAGTGCATGATCTGGGGCGATGTGTTCTTTACCGAGGTCAAGGGCAACTACCGCAAGATCTATACTGTGTCCATCACAGACTATACCGGTTCTATCAACCTGAAAGTCCGCGCACAGGAAGGGGAGGACTGCTCCAAGTGGGAGGGCATCGGCAAGGGCAGCACGGTCATTGTGCGGGGCGACTGCTCCTACGATAAATACGAGCACGACTACATCGTGTACCCCTACGATGTGCTGATCGTGGAGCGCAAAAAGCGAGAGGATACCGCCCCGGAAAAGCGGGTGGAGCTGCATCTGCACACCAAGCTTTCCAGCATGGACGGCTTCTGCGACCCCGGCGGCATCGTCAAGCTGGCGCACCGCATGGGACACCCCGCCATTGCCATCACCGACCACGGCGTGTGTCAGGGCTACCCGGAAGCCATGCTGGCAGCCGATGACATCCACAAAAAGGACCCGAATTTCAAACTCATCTACGGGTGTGAAGCCTATTTTGTGGACGACATGGTGCCCTGCGTCTATGGCGTAAAGGATCAGCCGCTGGACGGCGAGTTCTGCGTGTTCGATACCGAGACCACCGGTCTTGACCCCGGGGTAGAGTATCTTACCGAGATTGGCGCGGTCATCATCCGCAATGGCGAGGTGGTGGAGGAGTTTGATACCTTCGTCAAGCCCGGCAAGCCCATCACCCCCAAGATCACCGAGCTGACCGGCATCACCAACGAGATGGTAGCGGATGCCCCCAGTGAAAAGGAGGCGCTGGAAGCTTTCCTTGCCTTTGCCGGCGACCGCATTCTGGTGGGTCACAACGTCCACGCTTTTGATATGCGCTTTCTGCGGGCAGCTGCTAAGCGCAGCGGCATCAAGCTGGAGCCTACCTATATCGACACCCTGACCATGGCGCAGACCATGTACCCCGGTCTGCACAACTATAAACAGGGCACTATCAACAAGCATCTGGAGCTGCCCACCTATGAGGCGCACCGCGCCTGCGAGGACTCCGCTGCACTGGGACGCATTTTCTGCGTGATGCTGAACGACTTAGCGGAAAAAGAGGTAACCAAGGTCAGCGAGATCAACACCGGTCTGGGTGGCAACCGCGAGGTGCTGAAAAAGAAGTACTACCACCTCATCATTCTGGTCAAAAACCAGATGGGACTGAAGAACCTGTACAAGATCGTCAGCGAGGCACACGTCAACTACTTCTTCAAAAAGCCCCGCGTGCCCCGCAGCCTGCTGAACAAGTACCGTGACGGCCTGCTGCTCACCAGTGCCTGTGAGGCAGGCGAGTTGTACCGCGCCATCGTGGACGGCACCAGCTATGAGGAGTTGAAAAAGATCGCCGCCTACTATGATATCCTTGAGATCCAGCCGCTGGGCAACAACGCCTATATGGTGCGGGACGGCAAGGTGGACAGCGAGGAGCGGATCAAGGAGTTCAACCGCACCGTCATCAAGCTGGGCGAGGATCTACACAAGCCGGTCATCGCCACCGGAGACGTGCACTTTACCGAGCCGGAGGATGCGATCTACCGCGCCGTATTGCAGGCGGGCAACGGCTTTAAGGATGCCGACAACCAGCCGCCGCTGTTCTTCCGCACCACGCAGGATATGCTGGCGCAGTTCTACTATCTGCCCAAGGAAAAGGCCTACGAGGTGGTGGTAAAGAACCCTCGCAAGATCGCCGCCATGATCGACAATAATGTGCGTGCCATCCCCCGGGGCACCTACCCGCCCAGCATCGAGGGCGCAGAGCAGCAGCTGCGCGATGCCACATGGGAGCACGCCAAGCGGGATTACGGCGACCCCTTGCCTGAGATCGTGGAAAAGCGGCTGCAAAAGGAGCTGGATTCCATCTGCGGCCACGGCTACGCGGTTCTATACGTCATTGCGGTCAAGCTGGTGGCCTACTCCAATGCGGGCGGCTATCAGGTAGGCAGCCGTGGTTCTGTCGGCTCCTCTGCCGTGGCGCACTTTTCCGGCATCTCGGAGGTGAACAGTCTGCCGCCCCACTACCGCTGCCCCAAGTGCAAGCACAGCGAGTTTATCACTGACGGCAGCGTGGACGATGGCTTTGACCTGCCGGACAAAAACTGCCCCCAGTGCGGCACCCGGATGCTGGTGGACGGCCATGACATCCCCTTTGAGACCTTCCTCGGCTTCTACGGCGATAAGGAACCGGATATCGACCTGAACTTCTCCGGCGAGTACCAGTCCAACGTGCACCGCTACACCGAGGAACTGTTCGGCAAGGCCAACGTGTTCAAGGCCGGTACGGTGTCCGGTATTCAGGATAAAACGGCCTACGGCTACGTTAAAAAATATCTGGACGAACGGCAGCGCACCGTCAATCACGCCGAGGAAAACCGCCTGACGCTGGGCTGCACCGGCGTCAAGCGCACCACCGGCCAGCACCCCGGCGGCATGGTGGTCGTGCCGGACACCTACGAGATCTACGATTTCTGCCCCATCCAGCACCCGGCGGATGACGTGGCGGGCGGTCTGCTGACCACCCACTTCGAGTTCAAGTATTTGCACGACACCCTGCTCAAGCTGGACGAACTGGGCCACGATATGCCCACCTTCTACAAGTATTTTGAGGAATACACCGGCATCTCGGTGGACAGCATCCCTATGAACGACCCCAAGGTGTACAGCCTGCTGACCAGCCCGGAAGCACTTGGCGTGACCCCGGAGCAGATCGACAGCCAGACCGGCACCTTCGGCATCCCGGAAATGGGCACGAACTTTGTGCGCGGAATGTTGGTGGAAGCACGGCCTAAGAATTTCTCGGAGTTGATCCAGATCTCCGGTCTGTCCCACGGCACGGACGTGTGGACGGGCAACGCGGACGAGCTGATCCGCAGCGGCACCTGCACCATTGCAGAGGTCATCGGCTGCCGTGACAGCATCATGCTGTACCTGCTGCGCAAGGGGCTGGAACCCAAGATGGCCTTTGATATCATGGAGGCTGTGCGTAAGGGCAAGGTGGCCAAGGGCGGCTTCCAGCCGGGCTGGGAGGAAGCCATGCGGGAGCATGAGGTGCCGGACTGGTACATCGAGAGCTGCCGCAAGATTAAGTATATGTTCCCCAAGGCCCATGCTGTGGCCTACCTGATGAGCGCTATCCGCCTGATGTGGTACAAAATCTACAAGCCTCAGGCCTTCTATGCGGTGTACTTTACCGTGCGCGGCGATGATATCGACTACGAAGCCGCCATTGGCGGTGCTGCCGTGGCGCGCGCCCACATGGAGGCGGTCAAGCGCCGTCTGAAAGAGGAAAAGAACGCCAAGGACGAGGACGTGCTGGTCAGCTTGCAGCTGGTCAACGAGATGCTGAGCCGTGGGTACGAGTTTTTGCCCATCGAACTGGGCAAGAGCCGCGGTTCCAAGTATGTGGTGGAGGACGACAAGGTGCGTCTGCCCTTCAGCGCCCTGAAGGGTCTCGGCGGTGCAGCCGCCGAGGCGCTGGAGCGTGTGACCATCCACGGAGAGGAGTATATCTCGGTGGAGGAACTGCAGCAGGCTTCCGGTGTGGGCAGCAGCATTCTGGATCGTCTGCGTCAGGTGGGTGCACTGGGCGACCTGCCCGAAAGCAGTCAGGTAAGCTTTTTCTAAAACAGTCATAAAACAAAAAATCTCCGCGCTGGGTGTGATTACCCAATGCGGAGATTTTTGTTTGCAGTGATACAGATCAGAGCAGGGGAGCACTTACTCCACGCTGATCATATAGTAGTAAACAGGCTGGCCGCCGCGGATGTGGCTTACCTCCACATGGTTGGGGCACTTTGCCTTGACGATCTCGGTAACCTTTTCGGCATCCTCGTCGCTCACGTCACAGCCGGAAATAATGGTGACAAAGCTGGAATCCTTCTTGCACATATTGCGTGCCAGACGGTAGGTGGCCTTGGTGATATCGGTGGAGGTGGAAACGATCTTGCCGTTCTCCAGCGCCATGATCTCGCCTTTGCGGATGCGCTTGCCGTCGTACTCGCTGTCGCGGGCGGCGTAGGTGATCAGACCGGTGGACACCTTGTCGGCAGCAGCCATCATGTTGATGGTGTTGGTCTCGGCGTTCACAGAGGGGTCAAAGTTCAGCAGTGCGGTAATGCCCATGGGCACGGTGCGGGTGGGCAGCACCACCACCTGACGGTCGGCCAGCTTCTGTGCCTGCTCGGCAGCCATAATGATGTTCTTGTTGTTGGGCAGCACGAACACGGTCTTGGCAGGTACGCTCTGGATAGCTGCCAGAATGTCCTCGGTGGAGGGGTTCATGGTCTGACCACCGGACACCACAGCGTCTGCTGCCAGATCGGTGAACACAGCCTTCAGGCCCTCACCGGCGGCAACAGCCACAAAGCCGTAGTCGCGACTGGGGTCCACGGCAGCATAGATGAACTCGCTGGCCTGAGAGGGAGCCTTCTCGGCAGAAGCCTGCTTTTCAAGGCTCTTGCCCTGCTTCTGGCGGGCAAGGAACTGCTCGTGCATATTCTCGATCTTGAAGTTGGTCAGATAGCCGTACTTGATGGCTTCGCTCAGAATCTTGCCGGGGTCGGCGGTGTGAACGTGCAGGTTGATGACATCATCATCCTCAATGCAGACCACGCTGTCGCCGTTGGACTCTGCAAAGGCGCGCATCTTGGCGGCGCTGGCACCCTCGTACTTATTGATGAGGAACTGGGTGCAGTAGCCGTTGGTAATGTCCTCCACCTTCATCAGGTCGTCGGTGAACACGCCCTTACCGGCATTTTCAGTGGACAGCTTTGCCTTGTTGGGGGAAGCCTCGCCGCCGGCAATCATGTCCTCGCCGTGGAACACCTTGCCCATGCCCTCAAAGATGACCATAATGCCCTGACCGCCTGCATCTACAACGCCGGCCTTCTTCAGCACGGGCAGCAGGTTGGGGGTGTCCTCCAGTGCCTTCTGACCGGCAGTCAGCACCACGTCCCACAGGGCGGGCACATCGGCGGCATCGCTGGCGGCAGCTTCCTCAGAGGCCACGCGTGCAACGGTCAGGATAGTGCCCTCGGTGGGCTTCATCACGGCCTTGTAAGCGCCCTCAACACCCTTCTGCAGGGCAGCCACGATATCGGCAGCGTCAGCCTCTTTTTTGCCCTCCAGCGCCTTGGAGAAGCCGCGGAACAGCAGGCTGGTGATAACACCGGAGTTGCCGCGCGCACCGCGCAGCATGGCAGAAGCAGCAGTCTTGGCAGCCTCGCCCACGGTGCAGCTGTCGTCCAGAGCTTCCAGCTCACGCACGGCAGCGCCCACGGTCATGCCCATGTTGGTGCCGGTGTCGCCATCGGGCACGGGGAAAACGTTCAGCTCGTCCACGCGGGAACGCTGGTTGTTGATGTTGTTGGCGCCGGAAATGATGGCGTCGCGCAGGATCTTACCAGAAATCATTGTTTTTACTCCTTAGTATCTGGCCGGAAAATCCCGGCTCGGGTTTGCAGACAAATCAGGCGATGACGTCATCCACGGACACCACCACGCGGGCGACCTTCAGCCCGGTGGCCTGCTCCACCTCGTCCTTGACGCGGTGGGAGATGCTGCGGGCGGCAGTGGAAATGTTCAGACCGTAGCTGACAGCAATGTGCAGCTCGATGACCAGACGCCCATTCTGCTGGGTCACGCGCACACCCTTTTCCGGGTAATCGGAACCGTATACCATGCTTTTCACAGCGTCAGTCATATTACGGGGAGCCATGGCAGCAACGCCGTAGCACTGTTTGGTGGCTTCACCCACCAGGGTGGAAAAATACCCATCAGTAAAGCTGACATTCCCAAGCGGGAAACGGGAAGTGATCATAGTCGCTCTGCTCCTTTATGTTATTTTTCATAAAAATACACGCAAGGGTCGGGGGCGTTGGCTGCGCAAAACGAAGCTTGCCTCAGATAAACACCCACCCTATTATACAACTTTGCACCGTGGTTGTACAGTTCAAATTGTTGGATTTACCGCTTTTTGCCCTCTTTTTGCATGGTTTTTGTAAAGAAAAAAGTCTGGCTGTACCCGACACCCCTCGCGCTGCTTTGCGCAGTGGGCGTGGTATGCTGAAGGCAGGCTGTGCGGAACCCATCAAAACGGAAAGTATGACAAATAAAGAAAAACAATCTGTGAATAAATTATAAAAGCTTCCTTGTCTGGCTTTCTTTGTCTATGAAAAAGTGCTAAAATAGAAACAGAGAGGGAAAGGGGCTGCCAGCCCCCTTTTCCCATGATACTTCCCGGAATACGCCGGACGCACGGCACATTGGCAGACCGTTCCAACAGGCATTGCCTGCAAAAAATGCGATAGGAGTTGTTGGCATGAACATTCTCTTTTTTCTTTCCCCAAAGCAGGATCTGATGTACGTTTACGATGACTTTACCCTCCGGCAGACGCTGGAAAAGTGGGAAAACAACCGCTACGCCTCCATTCCGGTGCTGAACCGCAAGGGCGAATATGTGGGCACCCTGACCGAAGGCGATATCCTGTGGGGACTGAAAAAATACCATGGTCTGGATCTGGAAGCGGCCGAGGACATTCCCATCTCAGAGTTTGCGCATAAGCGGGACTACAAAGCCGTCACGGTGACCACCAGCATGGATGAACTGGTGGAAGCCGCCATGAACCAGAACTTCGTCCCGGTGGTGGATGACCGGGGCATTTTCATCGGCATTGTGCGGCGGCAGGCCATCATCCGCTACTGCTACGATAAATCCCGTAAGATTGAAATGACCCGCACCGGCCGCCCCGTAAAGGAGCTTGCCAGCGTACATTAAAACAGATGCCGTATTTGGCTGTGTCCTTCCCATGAAAATTTAAGCCCGGAAAGTCCGCAGACTTTCCGGGCTTATTCTTCAAAATAGGGTTTCCACTAATTATGCCCAGAGCGCAAGCGGCGGGCATTTAAAAAAACTTTTACACGGAACGAGGGCGCTGCACATTTACCGTGCAGCGCCCTCGTTGTTTATGCTATTTGCTTACTTATTACGGATGTACTCGTCCATGGCCTTTGCAGCTGCCTTACCGGCACCCATGGCCTTGATGACGGTAGCAGCACCGGTCACGGCGTCGCCGCCGGCGTACACGCCGTCGCGGCTGGTCTTGCCCTCGTCGCCCTCGGTCACGATGCAGCCGTGCTTGTTGGTCTCCAGACCCGGGGTGGTGGAACGGATCAGCGGGTTGGGGCTGGTGCCCAGGCTCATGATCACAGTATCCACCTCCAGCTCAAACTCGCTGCCCTGCTTTTCAATGGGACGGCGGCGGCCGGAAGCGTCCGGCTCACCCAGTTCCATCTCGATGCAGGTCATGGAGTGTACAAAGCCGTCTTCGTCCGGGTGGATGGCAACGGGGTTGCACAGGGTCTTGAAGATGATGCCCTCTTCCTCGGCGTGCTCCACCTCTTCCTTACGGGCGGGCAGCTCAGCCATGCCGCGGCGGTAAACGATGTACACGCTCTCGGCACCCAGACGCAGGGCGCTGCGGGCAGCGTCCATAGCCACGTTGCCGCCGCCCACAACGGCAACCTTCTTGCCGGTGCGGATGGGGGTCTTGCTGGTGGGCAGGTAAGCCTTCATCAGATTGGAGCGGGTCAAAAACTCGTTGGCAGAGTACACGCCTTTCAAGCTCTCGCCGGGGATGTTCATGAAGCGGGGCAGACCGGCACCGGAACCTACGAACACGGCCTCATAGCCGTACTCGCCCATCAACTCGTCAATGGTCAGCACCTTGCCGATGACCATGTTGCACTCAAAATCCACGCCCATCTTCTTCAGGCCGTCGATCTCCTGCTGGACGATGGCCTTGGGCAGACGGAACTCGGGGATGCCGTACATCAGCACACCGCCTGCAACGTGCAGAGCCTCGTAAACGGTGACCTTGTAGCCCAGCTTTGCCAGATCGCCTGCAGCGGTCAGACCGGCAGGGCCAGCGCCGATGATGGCAACCTTATGGCCGTTCCATTCGGGTACGATGGGTGCGGTGTGCACGTTCTCGCGGTGCCAGTCGGCAACAAAGCGCTCCAGACGGCCAATGGCCACCGGCTCATTCTTGATGCCGCGGGTGCACTTGCCCTCGCACTGGCTCTCCTGCGGGCAGACACGACCACAGACAGCAGGCAGGGAAGAGGAGCGGTTGATCACCTGATAGGCGGCCTCAAAGTCGCCCTCGGCAACATGGGCGATAAACTCCGGGATGTCGATGCCCACGGGGCAGCCGGACTGGCAGGGCTTGTTCTTGCAGCCGATGCAGCGCTTGGCCTCGTTCACAGCCATCTCGGCGGTGTAGCCAAGAGCCACTTCTTTAAAGTTCTTATTGCGGACGTTGGGGTCCTGCGTGGGCATGGGGCACTTTTTGGGATCCATATTGAAAGCCATTTTACATTCCCTCCTGAGTCTTGAACAGGTTGCAGGCTGCCTCACGGGCGTGTGCCTCAAACGGGCGGTACATGGTGCCGCGTGCCATTGCCTCGTCAAAATCCACCAGATCGCCGTCAAAGTCGGGGCCGTCCACGCAGGCGAACTTGGTCTGACCGCCCACGGTCAGGCGGCAGCCGCCGCACATACCGGTGCCGTCGATCATAATGGGGTTCATGGAAACGATGCTCTTCAGGCCGTGCTTCTGGCAGGTCTTGACCACAAACTTCATCATGATCAGCGGGCCGATGGTGATGACCAGATCGTACTGGTTGCCGGCAGCCACCAGCTCGTCCAGCGCAGCGGTGACCACGCCCTTGGTGCCGTAGCTGCCGTCATCGGTCATGATGCGCAGCTCGTCGCTGCAGGCGTTGAACTCGTCCTCAAGGATCAGCAGATCCTTGTTGCGGAAGCCGACCACGCTGTGCACCACACAGCCCTGATCGTGCAGTTCCTTGGCAATGGGCAGTGCAATGGCGCAGCCTACGCCGCCGCCCACAACGCACACCTTCTTCAGACCCTCGGTCTCGGTGGCGCGACCCAACGGGCCGACAAAATCGTGGACACAATCGCCTGCGTTCAGGCTGTTCAGCTCCATGGTGGTACCGCCCACGATCTGGAAGATGATATCTACGGTGCCCTTTTCGCGGTCGTAACCGGCCACGGTCAGGGGGATACGCTCGCTGTCCTCAAACGGACGTACAATGATGAACTGACCCGGCTTTGCCTTTTTGGCAATCAGCGGGGCTTCAATGACCATCTTTGTCACGGTGGGGTTCAGCGCGACCTTTTCAGTGATCTTATACATTGCGTTAGCTCCTTTTTGCTGGCAATTCCTTTTTCTTTTCTATAAATGGAAGCTGCATCCGCGCGGGTGCATTTTCCGTTTGACAAAGCGTCCTCTTTATTATAATAGTTTGTGAAATAGAAAGCAACTGTATTTTGCCCGTACACACAGCCGCGCGAAATAGAGCGAAAAGGGGGAGTGCAATCGCCGTATGAAAAATAAAAAGAACGTACCAGAGTTAAAAGACATTCTTTTTCAAAAAAATGTAATTTTGTGGTTGACAACTGCCGGAGTGTGCGGTATAATAACCATCGTCGCCGGACAACAGACCGGCAAAAACAAATGGAATGTGCGGCCGTAGCTCATCTGGTAGAGCGCCACCTTGCCAAGGTGGAGGTAGCGAGTTCGAGCCTCGTCGGCCGCTCCATATGTGGAAGTTTAGCTCAGCTGGGAGAGCATCTGCCTTACAAGCAGAGGGTCAGCGGTTCGAGCCCGTTAACTTCCACCATATGGCCCGGTAGCTCAGTTGGTTAGAGCACCAGCCTGTCACGCTGGGGGTCGTCGGTTCGAGCCCGATCCGGGTCGTATTTGCCTCTGTAGCTCAGTCGGTAGAGCAGGGGACTGAAAATCCCCGTGTCATTGGTTCGATTCCGATCGGAGGCACCACGTCGAAAGTCCTGTCATTCATCGGGAAGTCTTGCAGGCAAGACTTCTGTGATGAATACCAGATTTTCTCCTTTTCCCCACAAAATCTTGCTTTGCAAGCTTTCGCGGGGACCCCGAAATTCGCAAGAATCGCTCGGGAGGGTGCAGGGATAAATGCACCGGATATGCGGCCGTAGCTCATCTGGTAGAGCGCCACCTTGCCAAGGTGGAGGTAGCGAGTTCGAGCCTCGTCGGCCGCTCCAATACGAAGCCATCGTTGATGCAGAAATGCAAAAGCGATGGCTTTTTTGTTTTGTGTGGCAATGGTCGAAAATGATCTCCGCTTGCCAAAGCAAAGAGCCGCCGTACAACACGATGCACGACGGCTCTCCTTACAATATAAATATAGCGGCACCGCCGCAGGACGTCTTACATCACCATGGTGATGATCAGCGCACACAGCGGCAGGGTGACGATGCTGAGCAGGGTGGTCAGCACCACGCTTCCGGCGGCAAAGTGCTCATCGTGGCCGAACTGCACCGCAAATACCGAGGTGATGGCGGCAGCCGGGCAGCATTCCAGCAGCGTGACCACCTGTGCGGCAGTGCCGTGGAAGCCCAGCACCCCGAACAGTGCCAGCGTAGCCGCCGGGATCAGCAGCATACGCACGGAGGCAAGCTTCCAGATGTGCTTGTCGGTCACGATGCTGCGCACGTCACCGGCGGCGATCAGCATCCCGGTGATGAGCATGGACAGCGGGGTGTTCACCCCGGCCAGCAGTTCCAGCGGCTGGGAGATCAGGGCAGGCAGTGGGATCTGCAGCAGATAGATGCCCAAGCCCACCACAATGGCATATAGTACCGGGGTGCGCACCAGACTGCGGGCAACCTCCTTTACGCTGGAGCCGCCGCTGACAAGACCGTAGCCCAGCGTCCACAGCAGAATGTTGAACACGGTAACGTAGGCACTGGCATACAAAAGACCCTCGGAGCCGAACAGCGCCGAAATGAGCGGGAAGCCCATGTACGCTGCGTTAGAAAAAATGCAGGCAAACCGGAAAATGGGCATCCGGCTGTCGGTCTTGCGTACCGTGAGCAGCAGGGTGATCACGGTGCCCAGCAGCACGGACAGAATGCTCATACCAAAAGCTGCCAGCAGATTGTGCAAGATCTGGGCGCTGAACTCCATGCGGTAAGAGTTTACCACCATGGCTGGCACAATGATGTACACCAGCAGATTGGAAAGCGCCTGTTTGTTTTCCAACTTGAGCACACCGGTCTTGACCGCCACCATGCCTGTGCCGATCAGCAGGAACAAGACCGCAACCTGCTGTGCAGTAATAAGAGCCAGTTCCATTGTATAGTCCTCCTCTAAGGCTATAACGCGTATACCACGAAAGATACAACACAGGTATAGCACAAAACCCTGCGGATAGCAAGGCTAAACGCAGGGTTTTACAAGATTTTGCTGTTACAGCTTACAAAATGACATTTTTGATCAGCAGGGAGATGCTGCCGTCATCAGCGTGCAGGAATTCTACCTCGGATTCGGCGTTCAACAGCTCGGTGGGGATCTTTACCTCAATGCCGTTGGCGGTGCGCAGGCTGCGGCTTTCCATCCGGCGGATGCGGGCAGGGGTCACGGTCACCGGCTGGGCGGCGCTGTCAATGATGTCGCTCTTTTCCACATAGTCGTCAAAGGGCACGGCGGCGAGAGGATATTCCTCTTCCAGCTGCTGGCGCACCTGCTGGATGGACACCTGATTGTCGTTGTCGGCGGCCTGATTGGCGATCATCATGGCCACCTGTGCCTCCACATGGGGCGTTTCGGCGTAGTTTTCCTGCACAGCCTGCACGGCGGCTTCCTGAATGGCCTGCAGCTTTTTCTTTTCCGGCTGAGCGGTGGTGTACTGGAACACCACGGTGGAGAGATAAAACTCCTTATGGCCGTCAATATCATACTTCTTTTCCAGCAGCCGCATGGAGTAATCGGTCAGGTCTACCAGTGCGCCCTCCTCCACCTTGCCGCTCTGGGTGGGCAGGCAGGCGCGCTGCTGGATAATGGAGTTCACCGGCGCACCCTCCACGGTCTCCGTATAGTGGGTGTAGCCGTTTTTGTAGTTCAGCTTCAGAATGCCCAGCCACGGCGCGCCGTCCCGGGTGAAATCCACCACGGCAAGGTCTGCCCCGGGGATGGTGGTGTGGGCGTGCATATAGTCGAACAGCACCCCGGCAATGCGGCAGGAAAGGTCCACAAAGTCCTGATTGTGCTCCAGCTCATTTTTAAAGGCCGAATCCGGCAGCGGGCGGCACTGGCGGATGTCGTCGCTGGCCAGCAGCTTTTCAATGTGGTTCTGCAGGTAGGCGTTTTTTTCGGCGGTCAGTTCCATGGGCCCGCCGCTGAGCACCGGCGCATCCATGGTGGTATCCAGAACGTGCAGAATGGCCTGATGAATGATGATCTCCATTGTTGCTCCTCATTTCGTGACGTAGTGTTTGCGCCCAGTATAGCACAACCGCCGGAAAAAGGCGAGAGCTACCCGGGGATTTTGCGGATTCTACAATTTACAAATCCCGCCAAAAGGGCTATACTTATAATATCTGTGCAAAGGAGGTGGAGCTGGTGGACGAGCAGCAGTTGGAACAGATCGAAGGCGTCGTGGAGGATATCATCTACGAGAACGAGGATAACGGCTATACGGTGTTCGAGATCTCCGGCGGCGGGGTGCTCACGGTGGTCTGTGGCATCGTAGGCGAGCTGCACGCAGGCGAAAGCGTCATCTGCCGCGGCAGATACGAAAACCACGCCACCTATGGCCGCCAGTTCCATGCGCAGGAATGCGAGACCGATATGCCCAAGGATCTGGAAGCGGTGTACGCCTTTCTGGCCAGCCGTTCCCTGCCGTATATCGGCGCAAGGACTGCGGATAAGATCATTGACATGTTCGGGGCTGAAGCGCTGGAGGTCATCGCCAACGACCCCGCCCGGCTGACCAAGATTCCCGGCATCTCGCCGGATAAGGCCGACCGCATCCAGCAGGAGTTCAAGCGGATGTTCGGCATGCGGGAGCTCATCGCCTATCTGGCACAGTTTGAGATCAGCCCCCGCAAGGCTATGGAGGTGTTCAAGGCCTTTGGCGTGGGGGCAATGCAGGCCATCGCGTCAAACCCCTATCTGCTGTGCGGCGAGCCGCTGCAGCTGGACTTCCGTCACGCAGACAGCATCGCCCAGTACTACCACATGGAAGGGGACTGTGCCCAGCGGTTGGAAGCTGCTCTGCTGCGCACCTTGCGCCACAATGCGGGCAACGGCCACACCTGTCTGCCCCGGGCGCAGCTGCTGGCCACTGCCTCCAACTTTATCCATCAGCCGCCGGAAAAGCTGGCCCGTGCACTGGATCACTGCATCGAAACGGAAGAACTGGCCGTGAAAATGTTCGATGCCGTGCCCTATATCTACCTGCCGGATCTTCTGGCAGCGGAGCAGGACATTGCCGACCGGCTGAATCTGCTGGCAAAGCGCGGCAAGAATGCCGTGCGGGAGCTGGATAAAAACATTCAGATATTAGAGCTGACTCAAGGGTTTGCCTACGCCCCCCTGCAAAGGGAAGCCATCCGCAAGGCCATGACCGAGAACTGCCTTGTGCTCACCGGCGGCCCCGGCACCGGCAAGACTACCACCGTCAACGCTATTTTGCAGCTGCTGGAAAATCAGGCCGAGCGGGTAGCCCTGTGTGCTCCCACCGGCCGTGCCGCCAAGCGTCTCAGCGAACTGACCGGGCGCAAGGCCAGCACCATCCACCGTCTGTTGGAGGTGGACTATACCGGCGGCGTGGTCAGCTTTATCCATAACGACAAAAACCTGCTCAAGTGCGATGTGGTCATTCTGGACGAGATGAGCATGGTGGACGTCAAGCTGTTTCAGGCGCTCATTGCAGCGCTGCGCTACACCTGCCGTATTATTATGGTAGGCGATGCCGACCAGCTGCCCAGCGTAGGTGCGGGCAACATCCTCAGCGAGGTCATCCGCTCCGGCTGTGTGCCCACCGTCTGCCTGAACGAGATCTTCCGGCAGGCAAAACGCAGTCTCATTGTGGAAAATGCCCACCATATCATTTCCGGTGAGCCGCTGCAAAAGGGCAGCAAGACCGATGACTTCTTCTTTCTGGAGACGGACGGCGAGGCTGCGCAGCGTCTGGTGTGCGACCTTGTCACCACCCGGCTGCCCCGGAGCTACGGCTTTGACCCCATCCGGGATATTCAGGTGCTGTGTCCCACAAAGCTTGGCCCCACCGGCACGCAGGCGCTGAATGTGGAGCTGCAAAACCTGCTCAACCCGCCCCAGAAGGGTAAGCCCCAGCTGCAAAGCGCTGCCCGGGTGTTCCGGGTAGGGGACAAGGTGATGCAGGTGCGCAACAACTACGAGATCGTCTGGAACCGCATCGGCGGCGAGCAGGGCGTAGGTGCCTACAACGGCGACATCGGCATCGTGGAAAGCATCAACCTGAGGGAACGCTCCATGGTGGTGCGTATGGACGACCGGCGGCTGCTCTACCCGGCGGAAAACCTGAACGAACTGGAGATCGCCTACGCCATCACGGTGCACAAAAGTCAGGGCAGCGAGTTCCCGGCGGTGATCCTGCCGGTGGCGCAGGTGCCGCCAAGGCTGTGCTACCGCAACCTGTTCTACACCGGTGTCACCCGCGCCCGCAGGCTGTGCGTTGTGGCGGGCCGCAGGGACGTGGTGAACAGCATGATGAGCAACATCCGGCAGAACCTGCGTTACAGCGGTCTGTGCGCCCTGCTGCAGGCCGGACAGCCGCCGGAGCAGCTCAGCACAGGAGGGGAGGATCCCTGACAAAACCGCGCAGAACAGCGGCAAAGCTTGTATACTTTTTGCCGCAACTATGTTATACTAAAGCAGTCTTTGTTTTTTGCCCGCAGCTGCGGGCGTTACATACATGATAGAGGAACGCAGAGAAAGGAATCAGGCAATTATGGCACAGAATGATATCGGCATCGACCTTGGTACTACTACCATCATCATTGCGCAGGAGGGCAAGGGCGTGGTGCTCAACCAGCCCAGCGTTGTGGCAATGGATACCCGCAAGAACACCGTGCTGGAAGCCGGCGATAAAGCACTGGCTATGGTGGGACGCACGCCCAACTACATCTCCGCTATCTTCCCGCTGAAGGATGGCGTCATCAGTGACCACACCATGACCCGGGAGCTGATCTGCCGCTTTGTCAAGCAGGTGTACAGCTCCCACATGGTCAAGCCCCGGGTGGCAGTGTGTGTACCTGCCGCCATTACCGGCATCGAGAGCGATGCCGTGGTGGAGGCTGTGGTGGCTGCCGGTGCCCGTCAGGTGTACCTGATCGATGAGCCTATCGCCGCAGCCCTTGGCTCCGGCATCGACATCACCCTGCCGGACGGCCGCATGATCATTGATATCGGCGGCGGTACCACGGATATCGCCGTGCTGAGCCTTGGCGGCAAGGTCAAGGCTACCAGTGTGCGCGTGGCCGGTAACCACTACGATGAGGAGATCCTCAAGCATGTCCGCAACAAATACAGCATCGCCATCGGCCAGCGCACCGCCGAGGAACTGAAAAAGCACATTGCCTGCTGCCCCCAAAAGACCGATTTCCACGAGAGCATGGAGATCAAGGGCCGTAGCCTGCTTACCGGTCTGCCGGTGCGCGTGACCGTTTCCACCGATGATCTGTACGAGCCGGTGATGATGCTCAGCGAGCAGATCGGCACCGCAGCCCATCAGGTGCTGGAAAAGACCCCGCCCGAACTGGCAGGCGATATCTACCGCAACGGCGTCATGCTGACCGGTGGCGGCGCCCAGCTGCACGGTCTGACCGAATATCTGAGCCAGGAACTGAAGGTGGAGGTCACCGTCTCGCCGGATCCCGTAAACTGCGTTGCACTGGGCACGGCGCAGAGCCTTTCCATCGGTGATAAGCTGGAAACCGGCTTTACGGATGCTACTCCGCGCATCGGCCGCCGCTAAGCTTGGTTCGTTTTGTCCATGTCATATCACAAAGCAGCAAAAATAAAATTTGTTAATTTTTGTTGAAATGATTGGCAAAATACGGTATACTATACCCAAATTGATTTTCTGCTAACGATGTTGTATCGCTTGCAGTATCCAACAAACAGGAGGAAAAACCATGGACTTAGGTTTCGATGTGGTCGTTACCATTACTGGTATCGTGCTGGTGTTCCTGATCCTCGTGCTGCTGATGGCTATCATCACGCTGGAGGGCAAGATCTTCGACTCGATGAATGCCAAGAAAAAGGCCGCCAAGGCTGCTGCGCAGGCACCTGCCGCAAAGCCCGCTGCCGCTCCGGTACAGCAGGCTGCGCCCGCTCCTCAGGTAGAGGAAGGCATCCCCGGTGATGTGGTGGCCGCCATTATGGCTGCTATCCATGCAATGGGCAACGGCAAGTACACCCTTAAGGCAGTGCGTCGTGGCAAAAATGGCTGGGGCAAGGCCGGCGTGAACGACACCACGGCCCCGTTTTAACACAGGAGGAAGAGCATGACACAGTTTATTGATACTCTGGTCGGTATTTTCCAAAGTTCCGGCTTTGCACAGTTTGGCCAGCCCGGCGGCTGGCTGTACGCCGTGATGATCTGCGTGGGCTGCTTTCTGCTGTACCTCGCCATCGTCAAGGAATTTGAACCCCTGATCCTGCTGCCCATGGCATTTGGCATGATCCTTGCCAACCTCCCCGGCAGCGGCATCATCCACATGCAGTACTTCGTTGGTGACGGTTTGGAGCACCCCATGTGGGTTGAGATCCTGAACAACGGCGGTCTGGCCGATATGCTCTACATGGGCGTTAAGCTGGGCATCTACCCGCCGCTGATCTTCCTCGGCATCGGCACCATGACCGACTTTGCACCCCTGATCTCCAACCCCAAGAGCCTGCTGCTGGGCGCTGCCGCACAGTTTGGTATCTTCGGTACTTACATGGGTGCCCGTCTGCTGGCCGCTACCGGTCTGGTAGACTTCACCCAGAAGCAGTCTGCTGCCATCTCCATCATCGGCGGTGCCGACGGCCCCACAGCTATCTTCGTTACCTCTCGTCTGGCACCTGAGCTGCTGGGCAGTATCGCCGTGGCAGCCTACAGCTACATGGCACTGGTGCCCGTCATTCAGCCGCCCATCATGAAGGCACTGACCACCTCCAAGGAGCGCTCTGTGGTCATGAAGCAGCTGCGCACTGTCTCCAAGACCGAGAGGATCATCTTCCCCATCATGGTCGCCATCATCGTTTCTCTCATCGTACCGGATGCCGCCGTTCTGGTCGGTATGCTGATGCTGGGCAACCTGATGAAGGAGTGCGGCGTTGTGGATCGTATCCAGAAGACTGCCGGTAACGAGCTGATGAACATCATCACCATCTTCCTGGCTCTGTCTGTTGGCTGCACCACCAGTGCAAACACCTTCCTGAATACCCGCACCCTGTTCATCATCGTGCTGGGTCTGATTGCCTTCTCCTTCGGCACCGCAGCCGGTGTGCTGTGCGGCAAGGTCATGTACAAGCTGACCGGCGGTCAGGTGAACCCCCTGATCGGTTCTGCCGGCGTTTCCGCCGTGCCTATGGCCGCTCGTGTTTCCCAGAAGGTCGGCCAGAGCGAGAACCCTTCCAACTTCCTGCTGATGCACGCCATGGGCCCCAACGTGGCCGGCGTTATCGGTTCTGCCGTTGCTGCTGGTATCCTGATCAACATCTTCGGCTAAGCAAAACCTGAAGCACTACCTCAAGAGCCACCGCACAAGTCTGTGCGGTGGCTCTTTTTTATCCCTTTCACGACAAACATAAAAAAATCTGTTACCTCTTTTCCTGTTTGTGTTTGGCTTTTGCTTGTGCTATCATAGAGAAAACAGGGCGCAATACGCCCCCAGAACAGGAGGGACTGTTATGGAAAAAATTAAGCTCAAGATCGCAGGCATTCCGGCTGTCCTGTACGGCAAGCGCAGCCGTAAGGTCTATCTCTATGTCCATGGCAAAAACGGCAGCGCAGCCGAGGCTGCCCGCTTTGCCCGCACAGCTTGCCCGGCAGGCTGGCAGGTTCTGGCTGTCGATCTGCCGGAGCACGGCACCCGAAAAAACAGCCCGGAAAAGCTGGTGCCGTGGGTGGTTACCCGGGAGTTGCAAGCGGTCTACGCCCGGGTGCAGCCGGTATGGAAGCAGATCCGTGTGTACGGGGTCAGCATCGGTGCGTGGTTTGCCATGCAGGCGTTGCAGACGCAAACGCCGGAAAAGGCACTGCTTGTCTCCCCGGTGGTGGATATGGAAAAGCTGATCCTTGACCTGATGCAGCAGGCAGGGGTAACGGAGGAGCAGCTGCACGCGGCAGGGGAGATCCCCACCGCCATGGGGGAGACCCTCTCGTGGCCGTATCTGTGCTGGGTGCGGGAACATCCGCTGCATTGGAAGGTACCCACACAGGTGCTCTATGCCGATACGGACCCCCTTATCGGGCACACCGCTATGGAGCGGTTCCGGCAGCAGACCGGGGCGCACCTGACCATTCTGGAGGGCGGGGAGCACTGGTTCCACACCGAGACCCAGCTGGCCGCTCTGCAAAGCTGGGAGGAACACAATTGCTGAACCTTACCGAACAGAAAGCCACGCTGGCAGAGCTGGAATTGCTGGTAGCGGTGCGCTGCCGGGTGCTGCGGGCAGCCAATCAGCTGCCGGAAGATACTCCGCTGCCGGAGGTGGAGAGCCAGACACGGACCTATTACCAGAAGGCCTTTGCCGAGAACACCCACACGGCGTATCTCCTTTGGGACGGTGAAACGCTGGCAGGCACCGGCGCCGTGAGCTATTTTCAGGTCATGCCCACCGTCCATAACCCCACCGGTCGGAAAGCCTACCTTATGAATCTGTACACCGCACCGCAGTACCGGCGGCAGGGCATTGCGACCCGCATCCTGACCCGGTTGGTGGAGGATGCGCACCGGCGCGGGGTGACGGCCATCTCGCTGGAAGCGACCGCAATGGGCAGGCCGCTGTATGAAAAGTTCGGCTTTGTACCCATGGAACATGAAATGGAACTGCCGGAATAAAACAAAACGCCGCTGACGGCTTTGCGCATCGTCAGCGGCGTTTTGCTTATTGAAAACAGGATTGTGAATGGCAGGATTAGAATCAGACTTTTGCTTCGCTGTTGTGCTCAGCCTTCTTGTAAGCGGAGAAGGAGTGGAACACAATGTTCAGGCCCAGCACGATCAGCAGCACGGCAAGGATCAGCTGCAGGCCGTTTGCGATGAACACAGCGCCCCAAGTGGTCTCACCGGCAGGGATGGTAACAGAAGCGGCAGTGCTGATGGCCTTGACCATAGCGATCAGGCGCTGCACCAATGCGGTAAAGGTAACGCACAGCATGATGATCAACGGGGGGAACAGCATCTTGTTGCTGCGGCCGGTCACCTTCAGGAACACGCACAGGGTAGCCAGCACCAGTGCGCTCAGCAGCTGGTTGGCAGAGCCGAACAGCGGCCAGATGTTGGCGTAGCCGATCTTGGTCAGGATAAAGCCGAACACCAGCGTGATAAAGGTGGAGAAGTACACATTGCAGAACAGCTTGCGCCAACCCTCAGCGTGCTCCATATCGTCCACGCTGAACAGCTCCTGGAAGCTCATGCGGCCAATGCGGGCCACGGCATCCAGACTGGTCAGTGCCAGTGCGGAAACGCACATGGTCATGAACACGGTAGCAGCGTAGGCGGGCACACCGAACATCTCAAAGAAACCGGCAACGCCGCGGCTGAAGATCTGGAACGGGGTACCAGCGGCAGGGGTGCCGTCGGCAGCTGCGGCAGCACCGGCCACGCACAGAGCCAGCACAGCCAGCAGGCTTTCAAGGATCATGGCACCGTAGCCGACCTTCAGCATATCCTTCTCGTTCTCAACGGTCTTGGAGGAAGTACCGGAGGAAACAAGGCTGTGGAAGCCGGAAACTGCACCGCAGGCCACGGTGACAAACAGGATGGGGAACATGGTGCCCAGCTTTTCGTTGGTAAAGCCGGTGAACACGGGCAGGTTCATGGTGGGGTGTGCAACCAGCAGGCCAACCACAGCGCCCACGATCATGGCCACGAACATAAAGGTGGTCATGTGGTCACGGGGCTGCTTGAGCAGCCACATGGGCAGCACAGCGGCAAAGAAGATGTACACAAAGGTGATGTAGCTCCAAGCGGCCTTGCCCAGGATCAGGGGCAGGTTTGCGCCGATAACAAAGGACAGCACGATGAACACGATGCTGATAACGCTTTCCTTCCAGCCGGAGAAGTTGAACTTTTTCTGCAGCAGGCCAAAGATAACGGCAAACACCATGAACATGATGGACACCATACCGGCAGCGCCGTTGGTCTTGGCGGCCTCGACCATTGCACCGTCTGCGCCGAAGGCATTGAAGGTGCCGGCAACCATGTCCGCAAAGGCGGCAATGACGATGCCGCAGAACAGCCAGCAGAACAGCAGGAACAGCTTGCGGCCGGTCTTGCCGATGTACTTTTCAATCAGCATACCCATGCTCTTGCCGTCGTTCTTAACGGAAGCATACAGGGCACCAAAGTCGGTGACAGCGCCGAAGAAGATGCCGCCCAGCAGCACCCACAGCAGCACCGGCAGCCAGCCGAAGGCTGCGGCCTGAATGGCACCGGTGACAGGGCCTGCGCCGGCAATGGAGCTGAACTGGTGGGCAAACACCGTCCAGCCGTTGGTGGGCACATAGTCCCGGCCATCCTCGTGGACGACAGCCGGAGTCTTGGCTGCGGGGTCAATGCCCCATTTGTTAGCCAGCCAGCGGCCGTAAAGCACATAAGCGCCAAACAGGCACACCGCTGCGATCAATACGATGACCAGCGTGTTCATAGTTTTCTACCTCTTTCCTTTTTTCACTCCGCAACAGGTTCGGAACGATAGACTGCCGTCCGGCAAAGCATTGCCCCGGAGCGTAAAAAACCTTCGTCCTCGGCACATGACCGGGTTTTCCGGCCACACTCCGAAGACGAAGGCTTCTGCTCCCGCCTGCCAGGGCAGGAGCAATACTCCGCGGTACCACTTCGCTTGCTGTGTTAAAACAGCCACTCTCCCACGCATGGTACACTGACCATGCTGCCCGATAACGTGGGCTGGACGGCACCGTGCTACTAAGGGGCACAAAACCCGGTTCACACAGGCTGCTCGCAGGCGAGGGTCCTCTGCTCCTGACTGCCGCTTTTTCACCCGAGAAGCGGCTCGCTGAAAGAGGGTGATGCAGAAGATCATGTCCTGTTCCTTGCATTTGCTGAATGATTGTGTCCTACTTTATTCCCGTTTTCATCAATTGTCAATATTTTCGTCACAAGTTCAGAGGATACGCCAATTCAAGCCATTTTCTGGGAATAATTTTTAGGTGATTTTCTTTCATGTGTGAAGAGAATAAAACTAAACACGTCTACAATTGAAAACCATTCACTCACAGGTCTTGACTTTCACACTTTGAAGTGCTAAAGTAATAGCGTGCAGAATATTCCGTGCGGCAGCACTGCCTGTTTTGCCCGCTGCCGCCGCTATTATAATAAGGAGAAAAACAATGGCTGAAAAAAATTCCAGAAGAAACGAGACGACGGATGCGCTCTTTGATGCCATCCTCAGTCTGGAGAGCCGGGAAGAGTGCTACGCTTTTTTTGAGGATCTGTGCACTGTAAAGGAGATCTCGGATATGGCACAGCGCTTACAGGCTGCAAAGCTCCTGCTGGACGGTGCCACCTACGAGCAGATCGTCAAGGCGGTGGAGATCAGCACTGCCACCATCAGCCGCATCAACCGCTGCATCCAGTACGGCTCCGGCGGCTACCGCGACACCATCGAGAAGGTGCACGCACAGGCAGAAAAGCAGTAACAGCCGTACCCGCCGCGGCATAGGATAGGGCACACGACCGGAAAGGAAGGTTTTGCCCTATGATGATCGATACACCCTGTACCCGTTCTCAGTGCCCGGAAATGCCCAAGGTCAGTCTGGATCAGGCTGTCGTGGACCTGATGGAAAGCATTGCCTTGCAGGAAACGGCGCTCAGCCACATTTTGTGTGCCGAAAGCCGGAAGATGCAGAAAGCCATGGATCTGGACGGTCTGGATCTTTGCAAGCTGCTGGAGGTGAACGACTCCGCTACCAACATGGTGCACGCCGTAGCAAACCTTGAGCTGGTGCTCAAGGATAAGCTGGAGTTCATCTCCAACAACCTCTATGTCCCGGGGGACAGCAGCTGCCCATCACCTGCGCAGTAACGCTTTTGCAGGGGACGCTCTCTGCTGCAATTTGATCCGTGAAAATGCAATGCCGGGCAGCCCGCGGGCTGCCCGGCATTGTGCTGTCCCGCGCTGCCGTAAGGGAGGCTGCTGTGCAAAATACGGCGCAGCGGCCTCCCTTTTTAGGAAAATTCTGCATAAGAGACAGAAAAATCTTTTGTTGGAATTGCTGATGTATCAAATCTGTGCTATACTATTGGATGTATCACCATGAAAGCGAGGAATAAAATATTGCTGCATTATGATGCGATCCTATTTGATGTGGACGGGACGCTGATCGATTCAGCCCCCGGTATCATTCATACATTGCAAGAGGTTTTCTGCACCATGGGTGTGGATGTATCCGGCATCAACCTGCGCCGCTATCTGGGCCCGCCCCTGCGCAAAAGCTTCGGCGAGCACTTCACCGACCCGGCGCTGATCGAAAAAGCTACCGACCTTTACCGCACGAGTTATGCGGTGAAGGGCAGTCACGAGTGTGCCGTGTTCCCGGGCGTTCTGCAGATGCTGCAAACCCTGAAAGACGCGGGTTTTCTCCTGTGCACTGCCACCTCCAAGCCCACCAAGGTGGTCACCCCCATTCTGGAAGAGCAGGGGCTGGCACAGTATTTTGATTTTATCGGCGGCGCCTCTATGGACGAAAGCCGGGACACCAAAACCGAGGTCGTGCGTTATGTGCTCAGCCAGCCCGCCTTGCAGGGCAAGCGGGTGCTGATGGTGGGCGACCGTAACGATGATATGCGGGGCGCTGCCGACTGCGGTCTGGATGCTGCCGGTGTGCTGTATGGCTACGGCAGCCGGGAAGAGCTGGAACCCTTCCATCCGGTGCTGCTGGCCGAAAGCTGCGCCGACCTTACCGACCGGCTGCTGGCAGCCCGGGTATGACAGGAAGTTTCATTCCTTCGGAAGGAGAATGGATAGAATATGAGAAGCAATAACCAAAAGGAGAATCAGGCACTGACCCCGATGCAGAAGCAGGCGGTGCTGGTGTGCATCGTGTGTGCACTGGCGGCGCTGCTGACCATCGGCATCACCCTTACCATGCTCAAGCGGGGCAAGAACCCGACGGAGCAGCCGGGGGATTCTTCTATTATTACCCCCGCGCCCGCCCCGGAAGGGGAGGAGGATATCTCTGACCACTATCAGATCAACGAGACCTCCAGCGCGCTGCTCACCGGGACCGCCGATGCCGGCAATGCCTATCAGGAGCAGACCCTTTTTATCGGCGATTCCAACACGGTGCGTCTGTACGCCAGCGGTCTGATCTCATTGCAGCAGTTCTGCGCAAAAGAGGGCATTGGCACCAGCGCCGCCCTGCATGAGGGCATCGTCACCTTCAAGCGGGACGATAACCGCTACACCATCGCACAGGCAGTGGCAAAAATGAAGCCCCGCCGGGTGGTCATCATGCTGGGCACCAACGATAACGGCATGAACACCGAGGACTTTATCAGCAACTACACCGCGCTGGTACAGGCCATTCAGGCCAGCTATCCCTATACCGATATCATCGTCAACACGGTGCCGCCGGTCCCGTCCAACCACTCCAACTACCCCAACATGGACCAGACCCGTATTGATGATTTCAACATGGCGCTGCTGACCATGTGCGAGCAGCTGGGCGTCAAGTTCCTCAACTCTGCCGAGGCGCTCAAGGACGCCAACGGCTACGGCAATGTGGATTACTACCAGAGCGGGGACATCCACCTCAAGCCCGCAGGTCTGAAGGTGCTGCTGAAGTATCTGCGTACCCACGCCTATGAGACCGAGGATCGCCGCCCGGACACCAATAACATCCCCACCCGCGCCGAGTATACCGCTAACCCCAGCTCTGCCGTGGAAGCGCCCAGCAGCTCGGAGGAAGTCTCTTCCTCGGCTGTTGAGGAAAAAACGGAGTATCAGGCCGGTTACCGTGTAGATAAAACCGGCGGCGGTACCCTGACCTGCGGCAACGAGAGCGGCAAGTCTCTTACCGTCAAGGTGACCAGCGCCGCCCAGACTGTTACTGTTACCGCAGTGCCGGAGGACGGCTATGTGTTCGTCAAGTGGAGCGATGGCGTGACCAAGCGCACCCGCACGGATACCAATTTTGACCAGAACGTGGATGTGACCGCTGTGTTTGCGGCAGCCTCTATCCAGATCAGCAGCAGCGGCAAGGCTGCGCTGGGGGATTCCTACACCTTCAAAGCTACCCTCAAGGGCAAGTATCTGGATACTTCCAGCATCCGCTGGTATGTCAATGGCAGCGAGGTGACACAGGCTGCCGGCAAGACCACCGTAAAGGGCGAGGTAGACCCCTCCATGCTGGGCGGCACCTTCCGGGTGTACGCCACCGCCAGCTATAATGACTGCACTGTGACCAGCAACAAGCTGGAACTTTCGGTCAGCGGTGCATCGTCCAGCTCGTCCAGCAGCAGTTCCAGTGCATCCTCTAAGGAGGATAAGCCTGCTTCTTCCAAGGAAGAAACGTCCTCCTCTAAGGAGGACAAACCGGCCTCTTCCAAGGAGGAGAAGCCCGCTTCTTCCTCCTCGAACGGTACTTCTGAAAGCACCGGCAGCTCCTCCAAGGTAGAGAAGCCCGCCTCCTCTGCGGCTTCTTCTAAGGTAGAAAAGCCCACTTCTTCTTCGCAGAGCAGCTCCTCCTCCAAGGAGGAAAAAACCGCTTCTTCTAAGCAGGAGCACACGGCTTCCTCCAAGGAAGATGAACCGGCAACCTCTAAAGAGGAAAAGCCAGCGTCCTCCAAGACTGAAGCCAGCGCCAGCAAGGAAGCTGCTAACTAAGGGCACATTCCGCGCCCGCGCCGCATAGGCTGGCGTGAGAGGAAGGTGGAGCCCTATGTACTGGCAAGAAATGCGCACACCCTCCCTGCCCGGGGAGAACGACGTGACCAACGGCAGCGTGGATTACTACGATACCGACTGGGAAAACGTGGATAACAGCGCATTGGAGGAAGAAATGCAGAAATGCGGTCTGACGCCCTGCGAGGGAAAGACACAGTGCCCGGACAACGCCCCGGCACAAACAGACCGGTCTGCGTATGAAATCGTTTCTGAATAACGAGAAGCCAGCTCTGCCGGGGGTGGGGCTGGCTTCTCCCTGTTGATACACAAGTGGGAAATGCTGAAAAGAAAGTGAGATACTATGGCAAAATATTATTGCATCCTGTTCGATGCGGACAATACGCTGCTCAACTTTGATGCAGCCGAAAACAAGGCGCTGGCCGAAACGCTGGTAAACTACGGTATCGAGCCGGATGCTGAGACCGTGCAGACCTACCGCACCATCAACGAGGAACTGTGGCGGCAGCTGGAAAAAGGCCAGATCCGCCGCGAGAAGCTGTTTGGCGAGCGGTTCAGCCGCTTTTTAAAAGCCATCAATGCCGCCGGCGACGGTGTGGAGATGAACCGCTTCTATCTGGAGCAGCTGTCCACCCACCCGGATCTGATGAGCCCGGAGGTGCTGGACGTGCTGCGCGAGCTTTCTGAGGTGGCAACGCTGGCCATCGTCAGCAACGGCGCGCAGAAGGTGCAGACCCGCCGTCTGGCAGAAAGCGGTGTGATGAACTTTATGGAGGACGTGTTCATCTCTGAGAAAATGGGCTGCGAAAAGCCCAATGCCCGCATCTTTGATGCGGCTCTGCGCGCGCTGGGCGTGGAGAACCGGGAGCACGTTCTGATGGTGGGCGACAGCCTGGCCAGCGATATTCAGGGCGGCAGCAACGCCGGGCTGGATACCTGCTGGTACAACCCCAACCACGCCGAAAACCCCGGTAAGGTGATCCCCACCTACGAGATCGCCAGTCTGGAGGAGCTGTATCCGCTGGTGATGGAGCAGGAGGAACTGGCCAACGTTGGCCTGAAGAACCGCCGCCACCAGTGCTGAAACCTATGGTGTAACTGAAAAGAACGGATAACGGATCAAAACTATGCTGATACATTTAGAAAAACTGGGTAAGACCTTTGGCGAAAAAGTAGTGCTGCACGATGTGACCGCCAGTGTCGAGCGGGAAGACCGCATCGGCATCGTGGGACAAAACGGTGCGGGCAAGACCACTCTGCTCAAGATCCTTACCGGCGAATATCAGGACTACGAGGGCGAGTTCAGCGTGACCCATGGGGTGACGCTGGGCTATCTGGAACAGAACGCAAAGCTGGATGCCACACTGGATATCTACGGCGAGATGCGCGCCACCTTTGCCCCGGTGCTGGATGCCATGGCGCAGATGCAGATCTTGGAGCGCCGCATGGCTGCCCAGCCGGACAACGCCGACCTGCTGGCACAGCACGATGCTTTACAAAACATCGTAGACGCCGCCGATGGCTACAACATGGACGTGAACATCAAAAAGGTGCTGTCCGGCATGGGCTTTGCGCAGGATACATGGCAAAAGAACATTGCGGTGCTCTCCGGCGGCGAGCTGACGCGGCTGCGTCTGGCGAAGCTGCTGCTGGAAAAACCGGATGTCCTCATTCTGGACGAGCCTACCAACCACTTGGACTTTGCCACCATGGAATGGCTGGAAAACTATCTCAAGAGCTACTCCGGTGCGGTGCTGGTGGTCAGCCACGACCGCTATTTCCTCGATAATGTCTGCACAAAGATCTGGGAGGTGTCCTTCCAGACCATGACCACCTACAAGGGCAACTTCTCGGCCTATCTGCCCCAGAAGGAGGCTGCCGATGCCCTGCGCCAAAAGCAGCACGATGCCGACGTGGCACTGGCTGAAAAGCTGCAGGACTATGTAGACCGCAACCTTGTGCGCGCCTCCACCACCAAAATGGCGCAGAGCCGCCGCAAGCAGCTGGAAAAGCTGGAGATCACCGAGGCACCAAAGGACGAGACCAACCAGCTGAAGTTTCGCTTTGAATACGACGTAGAGCCGTGGAATGAGCTGGTGATGCTGAAAAACCTCAGCATCAAGATCGGGGAGCGCACCTTGCTGGAACCCTTTACCTATACGGTCTGCCGCGGGCAGCGGCTTATCATTGCCGGCCCCAACGGTGCGGGTAAATCCACCCTGATGCAGGTGCTGGATGGCAAGCGCCGCCCCTCCGGCGGCATGGTGCGGCTGGGCACCGGAGCACGTCCCAGCATCTTTGCCCAGCAGCAGAACCGTCTGGGACAGGGCAGGGTCATTGACGTCATCTGGAACAAGTACCCCCGCATGACCGAGCTGGAAGTGCGCAGCCACCTTGCAAAGCTGGGCTTCCGGGGCGATACCGTGTTCAAGCCCTGCGAAGCATTGTCCGGCGGCGAGCTGGCGCGTCTGCGCTTTGCGGAGATCGTGCTGGAGCGGCCGAACCTGCTGTTTCTGGACGAGCCCACCAACCACTTGGATATCTATACCCGCGAAAACCTGACCGAAGCGCTGATGGCCTACACCGGCACCCTGCTGCTGGTCACCCACGACCGTCACCTGATGAACAGTCTGGCCTGTCCCATCCTCTACCTTGAGGACGGCAAGGCAGTGCTCTACCCCAGCTACGATGCCCTGATGGGTCGCACCGCCCCGGTGCAGGCTGCCCAGAAGGCTGCCGAGCCCGCCAAGACCGGCTACGGCAAGGAGCAGCGCCGCCGTCGCGCCGAGCTGCGCGCCAAGATCAAGGCCTGCGAGGACGAGATGGAGGCCTGTGGCGCACGCGAGGTGGAACTGGACAACGAAATCAACTCCCCGGAGGTTTACAACGACCCTGACCTGCTGCGCCAGAAAAGCGATGAACTGAGCGACCTGCGCTTCCATCAGGAGGAGCTTTTTGCCGCATGGGAAGCCGCCATGGAAGAGCAGGAAGCCTACGAGCAGACGCAGCAGCCCGAAGAATAAAGGAGCGTATCCTCTATGCCTAAAAATCACCGCAGCTATCAAAAAACACGGCACATCGCCCTGTCCGGTCTGCTGTTTGCGCTGGCCATGGCGCTTTCCTTCATTGAGGGTACGCTGGTCATCCCGGGGCTTTTGCCGGGCATGAAGCTGGGGCTTGCCAACATCGTGGTCATGTACGCGTTGTTCTTCATGGGTCCCCGGCAGGCACTGGTGCTGGATGTGCTCAAGGCGCTGTTCGTCTTTCTGGTGTCCGGTTTCACGGCAGGCTTCCTCTCGCTGTGCGGCGGGCTTTTGTCCCTTGCGGTGATGTGGGTGCTGTACTATCTTTTGCCGGTGCGCCCCACATGGTTCATCCTGTCGGTCTGCGGCGCACTGGCGCATAACGTGGGGCAGCTGCTGGGCGCGGGGGTCATCATCTCCTCGTCCTTGTCGCTGTACTACGCGCCGGTCATGCTGGTGCTGGGGCTTGTCATGGGTGCGCTCACCTCGGTCACGTTGCGTGCGCTGCTGCCCGCGCTGGGCAAAATGGGCTTCAACACCCATGAAAACCGCCCCGATTGACCGACCATTCCGGCAAGGCAGTTGCATTTTGGCCGGAAATCTGTATAATAAGGAAACAACTGTATTTTTATCAAAAAGACCCCAAAGGATAGCGCTGCCGCAGCATGGAAACTCGAGCGGCAGTCGGGAGGTGTTTGTATATGTCTGAAAAAGTTACCATCAAGGTCGAGCGTAAGGAGCTCCATCTACCCACCATCGCACTGCGCGGGCTGGTGGTGTTCCCCAACAACCTTGTTCATTTTGAAGTCGGGCGGGAAAAGAGCATTGCCGCCGTGGAGTGGGCCATGGCCAATAACTCCAACGTGTTTCTGGTAGCCCAAAAGGAGATGGAAACCAGCGAGCCCACCCAGCAGGATCTGTATACCTACGGCGTAGTAGCCGAGGTCAAGCAGGTGCTGCGCGTGTCGGACGAGCTGGTCAAGGTGCTGGTGGAGGGCAAGTACCGCGCCAAGCTGACCGAGCTGGATACCACCGGCGATTTTCTGCTGTCTGCTGTGCGCTCCGCTCCGGTGCGTGCCGCAAAGCCCGAAGAAGCTGTGGAGACCGAAGCGCTGCTCCGCGCCCTCAAGACCGGCTTTGACGAGTATCTGGGCATGAACCCGCGCCTTGCCAAGGACGTGGTGTTCACCATCGTTTCCAGCGATGACCCCATGTTCCTTACCGAGTATATGCCGGCAAATCTCTTGTTCCGCTACGAGGACAAGCAGGCCGTGATGAACGAAAACACCCTCAACGGCCGCCTGCAGCGCCTTGTGGAAATGCTGCGCCGCGAATGTCAGGTGATGAAAATCGAAAAGGAAATCGCGGAAAAGGTCAACGAGTCCATGGACAAGAACCAGCGCGATTACTACCTGCACGAGCAGCTGCACATCATCAACGACGAACTGGGCGAGGGGGACGATACCCACGCCGAAGCTGATGATTACCGCCGCAAGATCCGGGAGCTGCACCTTGCCGAGGACAGCGAGAAAAAGCTGCTCAAGGAGGTAGACCGCCTTTCCCGGATGCAGAGCAGCAATCAGGAAGCCACGGTCATCCGTACCTATCTGGATACCTGTCTGGATCTGCCGTGGAACACCATGACCGTGGATGATCTGGATATCCACCGCGCCCAGCAGATTTTGGATCGGGACCACTACGGCCTGAAAAAGGTCAAGGATCGCATTCTGGAAATGCTTGCCGTGCGCAAGCTGGCACCGGATGTGAAGGCACAGATCATCTGCTTGGTCGGCCCTCCGGGCGTTGGCAAGACCAGCATTGCACGCTCCATCGCCGAAAGCCTTGGCCGCAAGTATGTGCGCATCAGCCTTGGCGGCGTGCGGGACGAAGCCGAGATCCGCGGCCACCGCCGCACCTACATCGGTGCCATGCCCGGCAAGATCATCAGCGCCATGATCACCGCCAAGTCCTCCAACCCCCTGATGCTGCTGGACGAGATCGACAAGCTGGCAGGGGACTTCCGGGGCGACCCGGCGGCGGCTCTGTTGGAAGCACTGGACCCGGAACAGAACAGCACCTTCAACGATCATTTCATTGATATCCCGTTTGATCTGAGCCATGTGCTCTTTATCACCACCGCTAACGACTTGGGCAGCATCCCCGGCCCGCTGCGGGACCGCATGGACGTCATCGAGCTGCCCAGCTACACCCGCGTGGAAAAGTATAACATTGCCCGCAAGCATCTGCTGCCCAAGCAGCTCAAGGCCTGCGGCCTGACCGGCAAGGTCACCATGAACCAGAGCGCACTCTACGGCATCATCGACGGCTACACCCGCGAGGCCGGTGTGCGTAATCTGGAGCGTACCATCACCAGCGTGCTGCGCAAGTGCGCCCGCAAGATCGCTGCCGGCGAGGTGGAGAGCGTAGCTGTTACCGCTACCATGCTGGAAGAGCTGCTTGGCCCCCGCATCGTCAAGCCGGACTTCCTTAACCGCACCAACGCCGTGGGCATCGCCAACGGTCTGGCATGGACCAGCGTAGGCGGTGAGACCCTGCCCATCGAGGTGCAGGTCATGGATAACGGCACCGGCAAGATCACCGTTACCGGCTCTCTGGGCGATGTGATGAAGGAGAGCGCACAGCTGGCAGTCACTTGGGTGCGCGTCCACGCCGAGGAATACGGCATCGACCCCGAGCGGCTGAAAAAGTGCGATCTGCACATCCACGCCCCCGAGGGCGCTGTGCCCAAGGACGGCCCCAGTGCCGGCGTCACCCTGACCACGGCACTGGTGTCCTGCCTGTCCGGCGTACCGGTGCGCGGCGATGTAGCCATGACCGGCGAGATCACCCTGCACGGCAATGTGCTGCCTATTGGCGGTCTGCGGGAAAAGAGCATGGCTGCCTACCGTGAGGGTATGAAGACCGTGCTCATCCCCAAGGATAACGAGCCTGATCTGTATGACGTGGACGAGGAGGTCAAGAAGAATCTTACCTTCCTGCCCATGCAGAACCTCTCGCAGGTGCTGGCTGCTGCCCTGCTCAAGCCGAAGGCAGCAAAGAGCACCGCAGGCCGTCCCCGCACCAAAAAGTCCAAGGCAGGGGAGAGCCGCATCCCCGCTGCGCCTGAGAAGAACCAGCCGGGCGCTGTCTGCTGAAAAACAGAAAGGAACACGCCATGATCTTCAATAAAGCAGATTTTATTGCCAGCTATGGCATTTCCAGCCAGCTGCCCGAGAGTGATCGCCCGGAGCTGAGCTTTTCGGGGCGCTCCAACGTGGGCAAATCCAGCCTCATCAACAAGCTGTGCAGCCGCAAAAATCTGGCGCGCGTGTCCAGTACGCCGGGCAAAACAGCTACCATCAACTTCTATTCGGTGGATGATTGCTACTTTGTGGATCTGCCGGGCTACGGCTACGCCAAGGTGAGCAACGCCGACCGCGAGCGCTGGGACGACCTCATCAACAGCTACTTCGAGGCACCCCGCCACCACACCCTGCTGGTGCAGCTGCTGGACTGCCGCCACGCCCCCAGCGCGGACGATTTGCAGATGCTGCGCTATCTGCACTACCACCGCATCCCCTATGTGGTGGCGCTGACCAAGGCGGATAAACTGAAAAAGAGCCAGCTTGCCAAAACGCAGGAGGACTTTGAAAACATCTGCCGCCCCTACGGTTGCCAGAAAGTGGTGCTGACCAGCGGCGAAAACGGCTACGGCATCCCGGAGCTGCAGGCGGTGCTCAACGCCGCAGTGGCTGCGGAAAACGAGGAAGCGGAGTAACGCCATGGCTTACAACGAATTTGCCTATTTTTACGATGAATTCAACGGCGAGGCAGACTACGACGCCCTGTACAGCCAGATCCATGCAAAGCTGGAAGCCCACGGCATCCATGACGGCATTGTGGCCGACCTTGGCTGCGGCACCGGGGAACTGACCCTGATGCTGACGCAGGCGGGCTACGATATGATCGGCATCGACCAGTCGGAGGAGATGCTCTGCGTGGTGCGGGATAAGGCCGAGCAGCTGGGACTTTCCGGTCGTTTGCTGCTGCTCCGGCAGGACCTGCTCAAGCTGGATCTTTACGGCACCATCCGGGCAGCAGTATCCACCTTTGACACCTTCAACCACATCCCGGATCTGGATACCGCCATTGCCAATGCGGGTTTTTTTATGGAAAAAGGCGGCGTGTTCCTGTTTGATATGAACACCCCCTATAAGCATCAGAAGGTTCTGGGCGATAACGCATTTACCTTTGAGGAAGAGGATGCCTCCTGCGTGTGGCGCAACCACTATAACGCCGCCGACCGCAAGGTGGAGATCACGGTGGACATTGATTATCACGAGACCGGCGAGCATTTCCACGAGGAATTCTGCGAGTATACCTATGATCTGGATACTATTCGTGCATCGCTGGAAAAGCACGGCTTTGCGCTGGAAACAGTCTGCGATGGTGAAACCTTTGGCCCGCTGACCGAGGAAAGCCAGCGCTACTTCTTCTGCGCAACAAAACAGTATACACAACTGGAGGGATAACCTATGGCAAACCTGATCCGCGGCCTGTCCGAGAACGGCGGTGTCGTGTTCTGCGGTGTGGATTCCACCGAGATCGTCCGTAAAGCAGAAAAGCTTCACACCACAAGCGCTACCTGCAGTGCGGCACTGGGCCGTCTGCTTACGGGCGCGACCCTGATGGGCTCTATGCTCAAGGACGACCGCGACCGCATCACCCTGCGTGTGGCGGGCGGCGGCCCTGCGGGCGTGCTCATTGCCTGCACCGACGGCACCGGCAACGTGAAGGGCTGCATCGACAACCCACTGGTGGAGCTGCCCGCCAAAGCCAACGGCCATTTGGACGTGGGCACTGCCGTGGGCAAGGATGGCGTGCTGACCGTCATCCGCGATAACCGCCTGCAAAAGGAGCCCACAGTCGGGCAGGTGCCGCTGGTATCCGGTGAGATCGCCGAGGATCTGACCAGCTACTATGCCTACAGCGAGCAGGTGCCCACCGTGATGGCGCTGGGCGTTTTGGTGGACAAGGACCTGTCCATCCTCTGCGCAGGTGGCTTTATGGTGCAGCTGCTGCCCGGCGCTACCGATGCTGAGATCGACCAGCTGGAAAAGAACATCAACGCCATGCCCTCTGTCACCGAGCTGCTCCATGCCGGTAAGACCCCCGAGGACATGATGCAGATGGCGCTGGCGGGCTTTGCCCCCAACGTGCTGGACGAGCGCACGGTGCAGTACCAGTGCGATTGCAGCGCCGAGCGCACCAAGGAGATGCTGCTCAGCCTTGGCCGTGCAGAGCTTGTGCGTATGCGGGACGAGGACCCCAACTGTGAGGTGGTGTGCCACTTCTGCCACAGCAAGTACCAGTACGACCTGAACGCCCTGCTTGCTGAGTACGATGCACAGGCTGCACAGGCCGCTGAAGCCGAACATTCCGTACAATAAAAAATTTTGCTTTTCAAAAGGCGGCTGCGCAGTTGTGTGCAGCCGCCTTTTTTGCTTCTGCGCTTCTGAATCGAGTTGCTTTTACAGCTGCCGTTTTCCGTCACACTCCCTCCCGTGAAAAGACCGGTCTGGAAAATCCGCAGATTTTCCAGACCGGTAAATAAACATTGATCTTTCCGGTGAGCATGGTCAGAGCAAAGCGGAGACCATTCCAAACCATCTGGCTTTTGCTATGTGCAAATGTCTGCCGCCACGGTATACACCGCATTGTAATGCAGTGTTTCCTCCTGCACGGTGCATGCCTCCCGACGGGCGAGGATGTCGGCATCCGGGAAAGCATCGTGCAGCGCCCGCAGCCCTTGCAGCCGTGCCAGCGTAAGCGCCTGCGCCTCGGTACGGTACAGCGTTTTTTGCTGCTGCCCGTAATAGGTGGTCTCCTCCACCGCACATGGCAGGGGCAGACCAAAAACCTCTAATTGCAGATGCCGGGTGCGGTATAGCCCGTCCCCCTCGGGCGCGGAGGGCGAAAGTGCGGCAGAATGCCCGGCAAAAAACAGCCGGTAATTCGCTTTATTTGCGCCGGTCAGCTGCGGCAGGGTCTCTGCCAGCGGAATGCTTTGATTTGTCTCCCATTCCAGCTGTGCCACTACCGTGCCTGCCGCCGGGGCAAAGATCAAGGTGCCGTCCCGCTCGCTGCGCGCCGTGCCAATCAACCCCTGTCCGGCTTCCACAGTCTGCCCGGGCACTACCAGCATGGTTCCGCTGGCAAGATTTGTACGCAGCACCGTTCCGTTGCACTTTGCCCGCAGCCCATGCAGAGTGCCTGCGGCGATCTCGGGCCGTGCACGGGCAGGAGCAGCTTCTACCGCAAGCCTGCCTTTTTCAAAATTCAGGCTTGCCCATGAGAACTCGCCGCTTTCCAGCAGGGCGTACTCTCCGGTGCGCAGCAGCTCCTCGATTACGACAGTGCCGGGCTGCAAACCGCAGCTGCGCAGCACTGCACTCGCCCGCGCCTGCTGCCCGGTGGTCAGGCTGCTGTAGTCCACCGCCCATATAAGCCCTTGCAGCCAGAGCAGTATCAGCCCCCAAGCGGCTAACCCGGTCCATAACCCCTTGCGCCGCAGCAGCGGACGCAGCAAAAAATATAGCCCTTTCCGTTTATCCACCCGCAGCCGCACCCGCCTGTGCCGGGCAAGGGCTACAAGTCGCCGGTACCGCCATGCTGCGCAATGGGCACAAAAGCCGCCGGGCCGGGCAGAGATGCCATACAAATGCAGCCCTTGCCCGGCGGCATCGGTCAAAAGCGCCTCGGGGCTGCCGTTCCGGGCGGTAAAGCGCACTCCGGCCCAAAGGCTTGCAGCTTCCATGACGGCCTCCTATTCATCGGAAAAATCGGTGCGCAAAAACTGCCCCTGCACCGTCAGCCGTGCGGCGGTCAGGGTGCAGATGCGCAGCCCGCTGCCGTATACTGTGAACCGCCCCTTCGCCAGCCGCAGACACAGCTTGTTTTCATCAAAGAACAACACCGTGCAAAAATGCTCTATCTCCATCCGGTCGCCGCTCAGGTATACGGCAGGGCGGCTGTAAAACCCGGGCGGCGGCTGTCGGAACAGCCCGCGCAGCCAGTCGCCCGGGGTGCGCCGGTCGTGGTGTGCTCTGGCCATCTTTGTCCCTCCCGTCCCGCGCCTTGTACATTGCACAGCCCATGCTTCCATATATATGGAGGGGGAGGGCGTGCTTATGAGTAAAAGCTGCAAACCGCTGCATCCGGGGCTTTTTTTGCTGGGTGCAGCCACGGCGGCGCTGGTATTTGCCGCGCCGCAGACCTGTGCGGATGCCTTGCGGCAGGGTCTTGCGCTCTGCGGCGGGCCGCTGCTGGTGTCGCTGTTTCCGTTTCTGGTGGTGTCGGCGCTTATCATGCGCAGCGGTGCGGGCGAGGTGCTGGGCGTGCTGCTCTGGCCGGTGGTGCGTTGTATCGGTCTGCGCAGCCGCAGCGCGGGCAGTGTGCTGCTCATCGGCCTTGTGGGCGGCTTTGCTCCTGCCGCCGCCGCTGCTGCCGAGGCAGTCCGCAGCAGGGAGCTGACCCCGCAGGAAGCTTCAGCTCTGTTGCCTGCCTGCATCTGCTCCGGGCCATCCTTTGTCATCCTGACGGTAGGGGAGCAGCTGCTGGGCAGCCGCACAGCGGGGGTGTGCCTGTTTGCTGCACAGGTGCTGGCGGGCTGGCTGACGGCGGCGCTGCTCTGCCGTGTCCGCGGCATACCGGAGCCTTTGACCGTGCCGCTCGCTGCCGCGCAAGCAGAACCGCCGCCCGCGCTGGATGCCATCCTTGCACAGGCGGCGGTGACCTACCTGAAATTATGCGGCTTTGTGCTGTATTTCCGGCTGTTGGCGGCAGGCTGTGGGCTGCTGCTGCCTGCGGCGCTTGCACCCTTTCCGGCGATGCTGCTGGAGGTGTGCTCCGGCTGCGACTACGCCGCCCGCACCGGTCTGTGGGCAAGCGGGCTGTGCTGCGCCGCGCTCAGCGTGCAGGGCGCATCGGTGTTGCTGCAAGTGCGCACCCTCTGCCCGCCGGAGGTCTCGTTCAAACCCTTATTATGGGGCAGGGCACTGCACCTGCCGCTTTCGCTGGCGCTGTTTTATCTGGGCTTGCCGGAGCGTGCCGTGGAAAGCTTCAATACCCTGTGCGCCCGTGTAGTGCCCATGCGGCGCGTGCCGACAGATTGTGCCCTGCTGGTGTTCGCGGTGTGCTGCATAACAGCCTGCGAGTCCTGCCGCCTGACCGAAAAGAGGGCGCAAAACGCAACTCCAACAAACAAAAACCGCTCTGCGGCTTGCAAACCGCCGCAAAATGTGGTAACATAACTCTTGGTTATCATAATACCAAACGCAGCGACGGAGAGAGTAGGCGCTGTCTGCACGGCAAAGAGAGAAGCTTCACCGGCTGAAAGGGCTTCCATGTGCGGCAGGGGCTGAAGTTCGCTCCCGAGCGGTCTGCGCGAACGATGCGGACGCATCTATTAGCACAGGACGGTTGCGCCCCGTTACGGCGTTTGAGTGCCGTCTGCCTTTGTGCGGACGGAAACCGGGTGGTACCGCGGAGCAGAAATGGTCACAGCTTCGTCCCTTTTGCCTGAGCAGTCGGGCAGGGGACGGAGCTTTTTTGTTGTACTCCGCTCCATGAACACAAAGAATAAAGGAGAGAAAATCCATGCAAGCAATGATCGATGAGCTGGCCAAGCAGGCCGCTGAAAGCCTTGGTCAGGTGTCCAGCAAGGAGACGCTGGCTTCCTTCTGGCAGGAATACCTCAGCAAAAACGGCAAGATCCCTGCCCTGATGAAGAATCTGCGCACCGTTGCGCCGGAAGAGCGCCCCGCCATGGGCAAGATCATCAACGAACTCAAGCAGAAGGTGCAGGCAGACTACGATGCCGCCGCCGAGGCCGTGAAGCAGGCAGAACTTGCTGCCCGCAACGCCGCCGAGACGGTGGATATCACCCTGCCCGCCAAGACTCGCTCTGTGGGCGGTCTGCACCCGTTGACGCTGGTCACCAACCAGATCATCGACGTGTTCTCCGGCATGGGCTTTGCCGTGGCAGATGCCCCGGAGATCGAGGATGACGACCACAACTTCACCCGCTTGAACGTGCCCAAGGATCACCCCGCCCGCGATATGCAGGATACCTTCTATCTGTCCGATGAATTCCTGCTGCGCACCCAGACCTCCGGCGGTCAGATCCGCACCATGGACAGCCAGAAGCCGCCCATCAAGGTGCTGATCCCCGGCCGCGTGTTCCGCTCTGACTCGGACGCTACCCACAGCCCCATGTTCCACCAGATGGAAGGCCTGGTCGTGGATAAGGGCATCACGCTGGGCGATTTGCAGGGCGCGCTGAACACCTTCGTGCAGAAGATGTTCGGTGCCGATACCCGCACCCGTCTGCGTCCCTCCTACTTCCCGTTCACCGAGCCCAGCGTGGAGGTGGACGTAAGCTGCTTCGAGTGCCACGGCAAGGGCTGCCCCCTGTGCAAGCACACCGGCTGGATCGAGGTGCTGGGCGGCGGCGTTGTCAACCGCAAGGTGCTGGAGAACTGCAACATTGACCCGGACGAGTACTCCGGCTTCGCCTTTGGCATCGGCATCGAGCGTATCGCCATGCTGAAGTACGGCATCAACAACATCGGTCTGATGTTCGAGAATAATCTGCAGTTCCTCAAGCAGTTCCACGAATAAGAGGGGAGAGAACAAACAATGAAAGTACCTTTCAGTTGGTTAAAAGAATTCGTTGATATCGATGTTACCGCACAGGAACTGGAGGAGAAGCTGTTCTCCTGCGGCTTCGAGGTGGAAGAGCTCATCCCGCTGGATGCTGGCATCAGCAAGGTGGTCGTCGGCAAGATCGTGGAGATGGAAAAGCAGGAGGGCACCCATCTGACCAAGTGTGTGGTGGACTGCGGCGCTTACGGCCACGAGATCCGCATCAGCACCGGTGCCGCTAATATGAAGCTGGGCGATTGCGTGCCCACCGCACTGGATGGCTCCACTCTGCCCGGCGGTATCACCATCAAGGCCCGCAAGATGCAGGGCGTGGAGTCCAACGGTATGCTGTGCTCCGGCGCAGAACTGGGTCTGAACGATGACCTGTTCCCG
The DNA here is from genome assembly GCF_040096515.1 of Faecalibacterium tardum. Lineage (NCBI taxonomy): Bacteria > Bacillati > Bacillota > Clostridia > Eubacteriales > Oscillospiraceae > Faecalibacterium > Faecalibacterium tardum. Next base: position 221,984 of record NZ_JBBMEO010000003.1, read on the forward strand.
GGCTCTGAGGTCTACGGCCTGCTCATCCTGCCCGAGGACTCTGTCCCCGGCACCGACATTGCCCCGGTGGTGGGTCTGGACGACTACATCTTCGATATCTCTATCACCGCCAACCGCCCGGACTGCCAGTCTGTTCTGGGCATTGCCCGCGAGGTGGCTGCGGTTCTGGGCAAGCCCCTGCATATGCCCGCCATGGACTACAAGGCCGTCTGCGAGCCGGACGCTCCCATCACCGTCAAGGTGGAAGCACCGGAGTTGTGCCCTCGCTATATGGCACACTATGTCCGCAACATCCGCATGGGCGAGTCTCCCCGCTGGATGAAGCGCCATCTGGCACTGTGCGGCCTGCGCTCCATCAGCAACGTGGTGGATATCACCAACCACACCCTGCTGGAAATGGGTCAGCCCATGCACGCCTTTGACCTGAACAAGGTCGCCGGCCGCACTATTGATGTGCGCCGCGCCCACGAGGGCGAAAAAATCGTCACGCTGGACGAGAAGGAATTCACCCTGAACCCCAACAATCTGGTCATTTGCGATGCCGAAAAGCCGGTGGCACTGGCCGGTATCATGGGCGGCGCAAACTCCGGCATGGACGATAACACCACCAGCCTGCTGTTCGAGTGCGCTACCTTTGCCCGCGACAGCGTGCGTAAGACCAGCCGTGCACTGGGTCAGAACAGCGATTCCTCTGCCCGCTACGAGAAGGGCGTGGATCGCTATTCTCCGCAGCTGGGTCTGGCACGCGCTCTGCACCTGATCCAGCAGCTGGATTGCGGTGATATCACTACGCTGGAATACGATCTGACCGATGGCCGCCCGCTGGAGCGCAAGCACATCGTCACCACCCCGGCAAAGATCTGCGCCGTGCTGGGCATTACCGTGCCCGACCAGACCATGATCGACATCCTGCAGCGTCTGGAGTTCACCGTGGATGTGCAGGCCGATGGCAGCTGGGATGTGTCCGCACCCCTGTACCGCGATGACGTGGAAAGCTTCCCGGACCTGGCCGAGGAGGTCATCCGTGAGTACGGCTACGACCATATCGTGCCCACCTTCCTGAACACTGCCTCCGTTACCAACGGCGGCCTGAACTACGACCAGAAGCAGCAGCTCAAGACCAAGCGTCTGCTGGCTGCACAGGGCTTCTACGAGGCCTCCACGCTGGCTTTCTACTCCAACGCTGAGCTGGATATGCTGCATATCCCCGCCGAGGACGAAGCCCGCAAGGCTATCCGCATCCTGAACCCCATCAGCGAGAACCTGTCCATCATGCGCACCCTGCTGACCCCCTCCATGCTGAACGTCATCGTGGACAACCTGAAAAAGGGCAACGCCGAGGGTCGCCTGTTCGAGATGGCACCGGTCTATCTGGCTAAGGAGCTGCCCATCAATGAGCACCCCCACGAGCGCCAGACTCTCTGCATCGGTGCCTTCGGCCCTGAGGAGGACTTCTTCACCGTCAAGGGCGCTCTGGAGGCACTGGCAGCCGGCTTCGGTCTGACCTTCGACTATCAGCGCGAGACCGCCGCATGGCTGCACCCCGGCATCAGTGCCGCCGTGTACTGCAACGGTAAGCGTCTGGGCGTGTTCGGCAAGCTTGCCAACGAGATCAACGCTGAGCTGGAGATCGCCAAGGAGCAGAAGGACAGCCAGAATATCTATCTGGGTGAGCTGGACTACGAGGCACTGATGTCCTGCGTAGAGGGCGAGCTGCGCTATAAGCCCCTCAGCCCCTATGCACCGGTCAAGCGCGATCTGGCTCTGGTCTGCAACGAGACTGTGTCCTGCGGCGAGATCGAGGAGACCATCCGCAAGGCCAGCCCGCTGGTCAGCGAGGTCAAGCTGTTCGATATCTATCGCGGCGCTAACCTTGGCGAAGGCAAAAAGAGCATGGCTTTCAGCCTGTCCCTGTCTGATCCCAAGAAGGAAGTCTCTGCTGAGGAAGTGGAGCGCGTGGTCAAGAAGATCCTCGGCAACCTGAAGTTCAAGCTGGGTATCGAGATCCGCTGAGCATATTATATAAGTAATTATATATAGACCCAAGGCCGTCTGTGCAGTGCATGGACGGCCTTTTTGTATGGGGGAGAGGAGATGAACACAATATAAGTGAAGCAAACTCAATTTTCTTTTAAAAAAGATGTCAAAAAGTGTTGACAACTGTCCCGGGGTGTGGTATTATACTTAAGCGCCAAGCGCTGAGACAAAAGAATGACTTCTAAAACCTCAGCAGGAAGCCTTTGAAAAGAACCAATAGACGCTGAAAAGTTCAAAAGCTTCTCAAAAAAGTGCTTGACAAAAAACCGCTTCTGTGGTAAAATAATCAAGTCGCCAGCCGCAAGGCTGCGGCGCACAGGACCTTGAAAATTGAACAATATCGAAAGAACTTGTAACGGAACCTATATTCGTGTTGGAAAAACACGGTAAACAATTCCAAACAAAAGTAATTCACACAGGACGCAAGCGATTGCGTGCTGAGCGAAACAAGATTTAACACTTTTAAGTGATAAATATCATTTATAAAGAGTTTGATCCTGGCTCAGGACGAACGCTGGCGG